>DATNEZ010000491.1:0-3754 GCA_035606645.1 Binatia bacterium | reverse complement strand
GGCGGAGCACCGGGCGATGCAGGAGCACGCGGCGCCCGACGACGCGGCGCGGGAGGCCTTCCTCGACGGGTTCGACCGGGCGCTCGGCGACCGCGTGTCGCTCCTGGTGGACTACCCGGCCCGCAACGAGGAGACGCTCGCGCAGTCGGTGCGGGAGGTCCTGGGCGCCACGCCCGAGCGCCTGGCGGACGACGAGGCGATCGCCCTGGCCCTCGACCCGGCCAGGAACGGCTACCTGGGAGAGGCGCTCAACCTCACGACGCTGTCCAAGCTGTCGCGCGCCCTGGTGCACTGCCATTACACGTTCCGCAAGCGCCTGAGCCACACCGCCGACTCGCAGAACCAGAGGCACCGGATGACCCCGGCCTCGCGGCCGATCCTGGAGGCGCACCTGACGTCCGAGCCGGATTACGTGACGCCGATCCTGGCCGCCCAGGACGGCCCGAGCCTGAAGCGCTACCGCGAATCGATGGAGGCCAGCTGGGACGCGTTCGCCCGCCTGCGCGCGCTCGGCGTGCCCGACGAGTTCGCGGCGTACGTCCTGCCGAACGCGCTGGCGATCCGCTTCACCGAGTCGGCAGGGCTCCTCGACCTGCACCACAAGCACGCCATGCGCCTGTGCTACAACGCCCAGGAAGAGATCTGGCGGGCCTCGCTGGACGAGGCGCTGCAGATACGCGCGGTGAATCCGCGCATCGGCCGCTACCTGCTGCCCCCGTGCAACATCAGGCAGATGGCGGAGTCGCGGCCCATCTGCCCGGAAGGCCGGCGGTACTGCGGCGAGCGCGTCTGGACCTACCGGCTCGAGGACTACCGCCGCGTCATCTGACGCCTCTCCAAGTGATCATGGACGACCAGACGAAGGACGTGCCTGACCCGGAGATTCCGCCCGGCCGCGTGGCGGGCCCGTTCGACTTCGAGGACCTGTTCGGCAACCCGCGACCCGTCGAGATGGAGATCGGCATCGGCAAGGGGCGGTTCCTCCTGGCGCAGGCCGAGGCCCGGCCGCTCGTGAACTTTCTCGGTATCGAGTGGTCGCTGAAGTACCTGCGCGTCGCCCGGGACAGGGCCCGGCGCCGGGGCCTCCGGAACGTGCGCCTGTTCCGCGCCGACGCCCGGCACGTGCTGGCCGCCCTGGTGCCGGACCGGTCCCTCGCGCGGGTGCATGTCTACTGCCCCGATCCGTGGCCGAAGAAGAGGCACCGCAAGCGTCGTCTGTTCTCGGACGAGACGGCCGCGCACCTGGGGCGCGTCCTCCAGGACGGCGGCTACCTCGACCTGTCGACCGACGTCCGGGAGTATTTCGAGGAGATCACGGCGGTCGTGCCGCTGCACTCGGGGCTGAGCCGGGCCGTCGATCCGCTCTTTCCGGAAGACTGCGCGGACGGACGGACGAGCTACGAGGCGAAGTACGTGCAGGCGGGACGGGCCATCCACCGCGCCTGCTACGCGGCGCCCGTCAGGGGACCTCGATGATGATGTCTCCCGCCTCGACCCGGACGGGGTAGCAGCTCACCTTCATGTCGGCGTCGATCGGGGACTCTCCCGTGCGGACGTCGAAGGTCCAGCCGTGCCAGGGACAGGAGACGATCGCGTCCCCTTCCAGGTAGCCCTCCCCCAGCGGCCCGCCCTGGTGGGGGCAGGTGTTGTCGATGGCGTGCAGCTGTCCCCCGATGTTGAAGATCGCGACCACGTGCTCGTTGACCTGCACGACCTTGCTGCTGCCCGGCGGAATCTCGTCCGCGCGGCCGCAGCGCGCCTTGACCGGCATCGTCCCCCCCCAGGAGTAGTCACAGCCTGGATCAGCGAACCAGGTCGTCCTCGATGTTGGTCCTGCCATAACGCGCCAGGCCCGCCGCGACGAGACGGTGCGCCACCTGCGCCAGGGCCCGGCGCACGCCCCGCGTCTTCTCCGGGTCGGTGAGCGGCTCGAGCCGCACCGTCACGCCGTCGTCCCGGTGCGACAGCTGGATGAAGAACTTCTGCGTGTGCCCCGACTCGACGACGATCATCTCGATCAGGGCCGCGCGCGCCTCGCGCTCCCGGTAGAACCGCTCCGCCTTGATGATCAGGGGACCTTCGCGGTGCACGAAGGGCTCGAACCGGCGCTCGGCCTCGTCGATGGTGACGGCTCCCTCGAGGACGACGTGCGGCACGGGGCCGGTCGCTCAGGCGAGCTCGGACCGTACGAACTCCAGCACTTCCTCCGCGTGCTCCCGCACCTTGATCTTGGGATAGACGCGGCGGATGGTGCCGGTGGCGTCGATGACGAAGGTGGCCCTGTGGATGCCGAAGAACTCGCGACCGAGAAAGCTCTTCTTGCCGTACACGCCGTAGGCGGTGGCGACCGCGGCGCTCGGGTCGCTCAGAAGCAGGAAGGGCAGGCTGTGCTTGGAGGAGAACTTCTCGTGCGAGTCCGGCGCGTCCCGGCTCACGCCGAGGATGACGGTGTCGTGCGCTTCGTAGTCGCCGTAGGCGTCCCGGAAGCCGCAGGCCTCCATGGTGCAGCCCGGCGTCGAATCCTTGGGATAGAAATAGAGAACGAGGTTCTTCTTGCCGATGAAATCTTTCAGGCCCACGGTCTTGCCCCCGGTCCCCACCAGGTTGAAATCGGGAGCCTTCGAGCCCACCTGCGGTAATGCGTCCAGCTCCATGCCGCCCCTCCTGACGATTGACCGGACAAGTGCGCCTGACGCCCGGGCCACAATGATCTCGCGTGGATGGAATTCTATCACAGCGCCCGTGCGCCAAGGAGTCCGACCGTGGTTTCGGAGCGGGCCTGCGTCGTTGTGGCGCGGGCGCGCGCTCTGCTAGCATGCGGCGATGCGAGTCGCAAGGGAACGCAAGGGCGTCCGGATCGAGCGTGACCCGCTCGGCAGCCTGGCCGTGCCGGCGGACGCCTACTACGGCATCCAGACGCGGCGCGCCATGATCAATTTCCCGATCAGCGGCCGCCGGCTTCCCCCGTCGTTCGTGCAGGCCTACGCCCGGATCAAGGACGCGGCGGCGGCCGTCAACATGTCCCTGGGCCTCCTGGATCGAAAGCGGGGCGCCGCGATCCGGCGGGCGGCGGGCGAGGTCCTCGCCGGGCGGCACCTGGACCAGTTCGTGGTCGACGTCTACCAGGCCGGGGCGGGGACGTCGCAGAACATGAACCTGAACGAGGTCCTCGCCAATCGCGCCATCGAGATCCTGGGCGGACGCCGCGGGGACTATGCGGTGGTCCACCCGAACGATCACGTGAACCTGTCGCAGTCCACGAACGACACGTTCCCTTCCGCGATGCGCCTGAGCATCCTGCTGGCCCTGCCGGGCCTGCTGAGCGCCCTGGGCGCGTGCGAGGCGGAGCTCCGGGCCCTCGGGCGACGGTTCCGGGACACGGTGAAGTCGGCCCGCACGCACCTGCAGGACGCCGTGCCGACCACCCTGGGCCGGGAGTTCGACGCCTACGCCACGATGGTGAGGCGCGCCGCCCGGCGCATCGAAGGGGCGGCGGCGCCGCTCGCCCGGCTGAACCTCGGCGGGACCGCGGCGGGCACCGGCCTCAACGCCCACCCGCGATACGCCTCCCTGGTGGCGCGCGCCCTCTCGCGGCAGACCGGCCTGCGTCTCCTTCCGGCCGAGGACCCCGCGGAGGCGGCCATGTCGACCGCCGACTTCGCGGCCTTCTCGGCGACGCTGCGCTGCGCCTCGATCGATCTGGGGAAGATCGCCTCCGACCTGCGCCTCCTCGCCTCCGGCCCCGTGACGGGAC
>DATNEZ010000485.1:0-6232 GCA_035606645.1 Binatia bacterium | reverse complement strand
AAGGACTACGTCCGGGCGCGGGGGCTGGCCAACGAGGCGCTCAAGGCCAGCCCGGATTTCGTGCCGGCCATCCTTCTGATGATTCAGATCGAGGACGAGGAGAAGCACTACGACCGCGCCATCGAGCTGGCCAGGCAGGTGATCGCCAAATACGGCGAGGAGGAGCGGCAGGTCTACCTCCTGTTGGGGAAGTTCTACAAGAGCGGCGGCCGGACGCGCGAAGGGATCACGCTGTACCGGACCTTCGCCCGCGAGCACCCCGACATGCCGGAGGTCTTCACGGCGCTCGGATCGATGGAGCTCGCCGACGGCCAGACGCAGGCGGCCGAGAAGGACCTGCTCGAGGCGCTGCGGCTCAACCCGGCGCAGGCCGAGCCGCTCACCGAGCTGCACACCATCTACCGGGAATCGCCGCGCATCCTGACGCTCGAGCCGATCGTCCGCAAGGGGCTGCAGATCAACGGCAAGTCGGTCGTCCACCTGAACTGGATGGGGCTGATCTACGAGTGGAAGAAGGATCTGCCGCAGGCGGAGAGCACCTTCAAGAAGGCGTTGGAGTACGACCCGGACTATGCCGCGACGATGTCGAACCTGGGGGCCCTGTACGGCAGGCAGCGACGGCTCGACGAGGCGATCGACATCCTCAGGCGCGCCGTGGCCAAGGACCCCGACAACATCGAATCGTGGGTGAACCTCGGGGCGGCGCTGGGACGGAAGGGGAACTCACGGGAGGCGATCGCCGCGCTCGAGACGGCGCGCGGCATGGGAGTGAAGACGACGACCCTCTACAACGCCCTGGCGCTGGCCTATCTGCAGAATCGCCAGCCGGACAAGGCGAAGGAGTACCTCAAGGAATCGCTGGCGATCGACCCAGCTCAGAAAGACGCCCGGGACCTGCTGAATGCGGTGAGCCGGCCGTCGTGATGAGGGCCTCCGGCTGGAGCAGCAGATCGGCGACGAGCTGCCAGCGCTCCGGGTCCTGCTTCTTCATGAGCGCCTTCAACGCGGCGTAGTGCTCGCCGTAGCGGTCGAGGGCCTCGCGGAACTCGTCCGGCGTCAGGCCGGGATAGCGGCCGGCGCGGGCCTCGGCGACGTTGAATCCCCAGGCGGCCGCCTCGTTGTAGTGCCTTTCCAGCTCGACCCCCGAGCCGCGGGCGATCGGCAGGAGGGTCGCCTCCGCCAGGTGCCGCGCGTGGAAGTACTCGTGGGCCAGCAGGAGGTAGCGCCAGGCCGGGCCATGCCCCGAGACGATCGCCTCGCCGTCGTAGACGATGTCGTTCCGCGCCCCGGTCCCTGCGAGCGGCGCGCTGTCCCGCCCGGCGGGGTCGGCCGCGCCGGGCCGCACCAGCGCCATGTAGAGGCGCCGGCTGACTCCGGTGGGGAGCGCCCGGACCGAAGAGATGTAGAGCCTGTAGTCCGGATGAATCTCTGCCAGCGCCCGGATGAGCCCTGGGGCATCGATTTCCGGACTCGCCACCGGCAGGTCCGAGGCGCCGGTCGCGCCGGTCGACGCCAGCGCCAGCCCGGCGAGCAGCACCCCGGAAAGCCTTGCCCCGCGTAGGTTCCGTGCCATTCTCATGGAGCCTTTCAGGTACGCCGAAGGAAGGTCCGATTCAACGTCAAAGACACGACGGCCGCAGGGGATGGACAATCTCCATTGACAAAGTGGCCGTGTGATATATTCGACCGTGCATGAAACGAGTAGCGAGAGAGAGCGGGACGTATACAACGAACGAGCAGATCGCCCGGCGGATTTATCGCGCCCTGAAGACGCCGAGCGACACCGATCGCACCACCGATCCGATCCTGGCCTTCCACTTCAAGGGGAAGGACGACTACATCCTGATGCGCTGCAACAAGGCGGTCGAGGTCAGCATCAAGGGGAAGGATCAGATCGCCGGCGAAGTGAAGTTCTTCGCGTACAGCGACTTCAAGGAGAATGACGAGCGCACCGTCCTGTTCCGGCTTCAGAACGATCTGACGCTCATCGAGCTGTACAGCAAAGGCGCCATCAAGAAGACGACCTGGGACTCATGGGACAAGTTCTGCCGCTGGCTCGATTCCCTGGACGAAGACGGCGTCCAGATCTCGCTCAAGCTCCCCTGCCTGGTGTACGAAGCGGTCAAGCATCAGAAACCCTCGATGCAGAACTACATCGTCGAGTCGGTCAAATCGGCCCTCAAGGACAGGAACAACAAGGACGAGGAATGAAGGAAGCCCCTTCGGGCTTTGAGGCCCCTCGCGGGGCCCGGGGCGCCACGCGCGCGCTCGCCGCGGTCGCCGCGCTGATGGTGGCGGCTGCCGCTCCGGAGACGAAGCCCGCGGCGATCCCTATGCTGCCGCTCGACCAGATCCACGCCGGCATGATGGGGGTGGCGAAGACGGTCTTCGAGGGGAGCAACCTCGAGGAGTTCAAGGTCGAGATCCTCGGCGTCATGAAGAACGCCGTCGGCCCGCAGCAGGACCTGATCCTGGCCCGCCTGCACGGCGACAAGGTGGAATACACCGGCGTCGTCTCCGGGATGAGCGGCAGTCCCGTCTACGTGGACGGCAAGCTGATCGGCGCGGTGTCGTACCGCCTCGGCTCGTTCGCCAAGGAGCCGATCGCCGGCATCACCCCGATCGCCGACATGCTGCGGCTGGCTGGGCCCGGGCGGGCGGCCGCGGGGACCCGCGCGCCCGATCTGCTCGGCCGCTTCATGGCGTCGCAGGCCGGTGTCGACAGCGCGCTCGCCGAGACGAATCCCGAGGCCACCGCCATGGTCGCGGGGGGCGGCGCGCCCGACGTCGGGGCGCTCCTCGGCGGTGTCCTGCCGGGCGGCCCCCTCGGCGGCCTGCAGCCGATCGGCGTCCCTCTGGTCTGCTCCGGCTGCGACGCGGGGGTGCTGCGTTACTACATGCCGATCTTCGAGTCGTCCGGGCTGGAGCCGACCGCCGGCGGCGGGATGACGACCGGGCGGTCCGACCTGCCGCTTCTGCCCGGCACGGCGATCGGCGGGGCCCTGGCGACCGGCGACCTGAGCGTCGTCGGCATCGGCACGCTCACCCACATCGACGGTAACCGGGTCTTCGCCTTCGGCCACCCGCTCCTGGGGACCGGGGCGCTGGAGATGCCGATGACCCAGGCGGAGGTCCTCATCACCTTCGCCTCGTCGGCCGCGTCGTTCAAGATCGCCAACTCGACGCCGCCGGTCGGCACCATCTTCCAGGACGGGCTGACCGCCATCGTGGGAGAGGTGGGACGCCCGACACCGATGATCCCGGTCACCGTGAAGATCGCGTCGCACGGAGCGACGCGCGTGTTCCACTACGACATCCTGCGCAACCGCGCCTGGTCGCCCGTCGTGCTGGCGCTGACGACCGCGAACAGCCTGACGCGCACGACCGAGTTCGACGCCTCCGACACGCTGGCCATGCGCTGCCGGATCGCCGTCGACGGGTATCCGCCGGTCGTCTACGAGGACCTGTACTCGAGCACCAGCCCGGCGCAGCCGGTCCACACGCTTCTGGCGAACGACGCGGCCAGCCTGTTCAATCTTCTTTATAACAATCGCTTCGAGGAGGCGCGCGTGCGTTCGGCCGACCTGGAGGTCGACGTGCTCGAGACCTCGAAGGTGGCGACCATGACGTCGCTGCGCGCCGCGCGCACCGAGGTGCGCCCCGGCGAGAGCCTCAGCGTCACGGCGGTCCTGAGCTTGTACCGCGGCCGGACGTGGGAGGAGACCTGGAACGTCGTCCTGCCCGAGGACATGCGGCCGGGTGACACCGAGATCGTCGTCGGCAGCGGCCCGGCGATCGACAGCCTCGACCGCCGCATGCTCGAGCGGCAGGTCGTCCAGGCGGCGAGCCTAGGCGACCTGGTGCGTCTCGCCTCGCGGCAGAGGCGCGCCCGCACCCTCTACCTGAGAATGACGCGCCGGGCGCCGACCGCCGTGGTGCGCAGCGAAATCCTTCCCGATCTCCCCCTGTCGATCTTCTCCGTGTTCAACAACCCGCGGCTGAGCGCCGACACGACCCTGATGGGCGAGGCCCCCATTCTCGAGCTCCCGAAGGACCTCGACGTCGTGGTCGCCGGCGGACGCCGCATCTCGATAAGGGTGAAATGAGACGCGCCGCTTCGTTCCTCCCCGCCGCACTGGGTCTCGTACTGCTCTGCGTCACGCTCGCGATGGCCGTCACGTCCCAGACCTGGCGCCAGAGGGAGAAGGATGACTTCGCCAAGGGGGAGCTGAAAGGCGTCTCCCTGCTCTACGACGGCGCCCTGAGGCTGTCGCCGCGCCTCGACAGCGTGCACGAGGGGGGCCAGCCGTACCTGTGGGCGATCGCCGAGGGCCCCGGCGGCGCGCTGTTCGTCTCGGGAGGGAACGACGGGACGGTCCTGCGCGTCGGCAAGGGGGAGGCGCAGGTCTTCTTCCGCGCCCAGGAGCCCGAGGTGCACGCCCTCGCCGTCGACAAGGCGGGGAACCTCCTGGCCGGCGCCTCGCCGGGCGGGAAGGTCTACAAGATCGCCCCCGACGGCAAGACGCTCTGGACCTACGACAGCGGCGAGAAATATGTCTGGGCCCTGGTCTTCGATCGCGACGGGGCGCTCTATGCCGCCACCGGAGTCGAAGGGCGCATCCTGAAGATCGATGCCTCCGGGCACGGGCGGGTCTTCTTCGACAGCGCCGAGACGCACATCCGGTCCCTCATGCTGAACGACAAGGGGGAGCTGATCGCCGGCACCGACGGGCACGGCCTGGTGTTCCGCGTGTCGCCGGCCGGCGAGGGGTTCGTCCTGTACGACGCGCCGCTCAACGAGATCGTCGCCCTCGCCCCCGGCAAGGACGGGACGATCTACGCCGCGGTCGCCGACGAGTCGGGGCGCCCCGCGTCGCGCGGCCCGTCGCCGCCGCCACCGCCTCCCGCCGCGCCGCCGCCTGCGCCAGGGGCGCCCGGCAGCTCCGAGAGCGCGACCCCGCAGGCGACCCCTCCGCCCCCGCCGGAGCAGGGGCCGCCCCCCGAGCAGCGCGTCCCGATCGGCATGGAAGGGAAGGTCCTGGCGATCTCGCGCGACGGCTACGCGCGCGAGATCTGGGCCGGAGGCCAGGAGGCGATCCTCAGCCTGGCGGTCGCGCCGGACGGAAATCTCCTGATGGGATCGAGCAACCAGGGGCGCATCTACGGCGTCGACGCGGCCGGGAACGTCACCGAGCTGCTGCGGCTTGCGTCCGCGCAGGTCACCGCGCTCCTGCGCCGCTCGAGCGGCGACATCGCCGTGGCCGGCAGCAACTCCGGCAGCGTGTCTCTCCTGCGGTCCGGGTTCGCCGCGTCCGGCACCTACGAGTCGCGCGTCCTCGACGCCCGCTCGTTCGCCACCTGGGGGCGCGCCTCGTGGCGCACCGAGACCCCCAAGGGGACCTCGATCGCCCTCGGCGTCCGCTGCGGCAACACCGAGGAGCCCGACCGCACCTGGACCGACTGGCGCAGCGCCCCCTTCGCCCAGGACAGCGCGCTGCTCGACTGTCCCGCCTCGCGCTTCCTGCAGTGGCGCGCCCAGCTGAAGACTGACGATTCGGCGCGCACCCCGTCGCTGCGCGAAGTCGCGGTGACCTACCTGCAGGCCAACCTTCCGCCGGAGATCAAGAAGGTCGACGTGCAGGCCCCCGGCGTCACGTTCCAGAAGATGCCAGGTTCCGGGGGGCCCGGCGGTCCGTCCGATTCCCGCGGGTCGGGCTCGTCGGGGAGCGACGTCGAAGGGGGAGTCCGCAAGAGGCCCCGGCCGCAATCGCGGCGCGGCTACGACGACGGCGCGCGCAGCATCAACTGGCAGGCGTCCGATCCGAACGACGACGACCTGCTCTACGACGTCTACTACCGCGCCGCCGACGAGAAGACCTGGAAGAAGATCCGCGACCGGATCGACGAGGACTTCGTCACCCTGGACAGCCACGCCATGCCCGACGGGACGTACATCTTCCGGGTGGTCGCCACCGACGCTCCATCCAACGCGCCCGGGCGCGCCCTCACCGCCGAGAAGCTTTCAGCCGCCTTCGACGTCGACAACACCCCGCCGCGCATCGAGAACATCAAGGCGCAGGTCCAGCCGAACGCCCTCCGCCTGACCTTCGCGGCCTCCGACAGCTTCAGCATCATCCGCGAAACCGCCTGCTCCGTGGACGCCGGCGACTGGCTCCCGCTCCAGGCCGCCGACGGCCTCGACGACTCCCGCACCGAAACCTACGACGTCCCC
>DATNEZ010000467.1:0-3242 GCA_035606645.1 Binatia bacterium | reverse complement strand
CCGGCGGAGATGGCCCGCTTCAGCTGCATCGCCTCGCCATGGACGCTCATCATGATGATGGGGCTGGTCGGGAGGCGCTGCGAGATGATCTCGGCCGCCGCCACGCCGTCCATCCCCGGCATGTTGATGTCCATCACGATCACGTCGGGGCGCAGCTCCATGGCGACCTTTATCGCCTCCTCGCCCGTGCCGGCAGTCCCGGCCACGTCGAGGTCCCTCTCGAGGCCGAGAAGCCTCGAGAGGTGCTCCCGCGTTTCCGGGATGTCGTCCACGATGAGGACCTTGATCACTGTGTGTCTTCCCCTGGATGCAGAGATGACGGACGCCGAAGCCCCTTATGGAGCGGGCGGAAGCTCAACCTGGATGATGTCCGGGATAGGGATCCCGAAGCGCTCGACGAGGATCTTGAAGGTGACGCCCGTGGTGTCCTCGACGACCGTGTCGTCAGTGGCACGAAGGACGGCGGTCAGCGGACCGAGGATGCTCTGGTCGTTCTGAGCGAACTTGATCACCTCGGCGTCGGCATCGGTGCCGGCGAAGATGACGACCACGGTCTCGATCGGGACGTCGGCCTTGGTGCTCGATCCCGGGACCGGGGTAGCGTCGGCAACCGGGCCTTGCTTGATCCGGGTCGCGCTGACGTACAGCACGCGCTTGTCCTGCAGTAGCGTCTTCACGGTCGGCGCCGCCTCGAGGCCGGTGATCGGCTCGAAGCGCTGGCCGCCGGTCGCCGTCGAATCGGCGGTTGGCTGCAGCACCTGGACCTCGCCACGGAAGATGATGTCGATGTGGTCGCCCTGCTGGATCAGGAAGTCCAGGCCGGTGACGCGCTCGACCTGGAAGGCGATGGCCTTCTCCCCAGGCTCGAGCTGGCAGACGATACAGATGGTGCCGGTGGTACCCAGCCCCACGGCTTCCTTGCTGACCTGTGATCCGGCCTTGATCGGGAAGAGTGCAGGCGCGCCGGTCAGCTGGGAGGCATCCGCGATGCGGGTCCCGGTGACGGCCTCGGGATCAACCGCCTTGACCTCGACGAGGTCCGGGGTCACCGAGTCGCCGATGGCGATGTCGTTCTTCGCGACGAGGACGTCCACCGTCCGCTTCTCGACAACCGTGCTCGGCTTCGAGCTGAGGAGGACCACGATGCCCACGAAGGCGAGGACGGCGAGCAGAACGCCGACGAGGATGACCAGGCGATTAGATCGCTTCACGATATTTCCCTTCGAGCGAGGATGATGACAATCCGGCCGTGCAGTCTGTCCGACGTTGTGACTGTGGTCAACAGTCTACGGGCCAGCCACAACTGGGATCGACCTGACTTATCGGCTATGCAGCCGTTGGTACCTCAGAGCGCGGCAGGCCCCCGGAAGGTGCCCGCGGACGTAGTGAGACCCCCGGGAATCCCGGGGGTCTCAGCTGTGTCTAAGCGATTCCTGGTTGGGCTCAGGTGCCCTGCAGGTTGTCGCCGACGTTCTGGAAGATCTGGCTCACGATCGGGCCCAGGAAGATCAGGGCGACGATCACGATGATCGCAATGAGGGCCAGGAGCAGACCGTACTCAACGAGCGTCTGGCCTTCCTCGTCCTCACGGTGGAACCGGTTGAGAAGAGTGCTAATGAACTGAAGCATATTGTGCGTTACCTCCTTTCCTCAAAGATAGGCAGCCGCAGCGTAGAGGTGCCATGACGGGTATGAATATGACCCGATGGTCCCAATCCGACCGCAGCCGGGTGCGTACCTTTGCAGCAGGCGCTATCCGTTGTCAAGAGCCCGAGGCGCCCTCACAAGCACAAACGCCGCGCTGCTGCAGCGCGGCGTCTGTGTCGGAGGAGAGGATGAATGTCGCCGCGGATACCCGTCGACGACAGGCCCTCAGGCTAGGTGCTCGCGGCACTCCCGCCCATGGCGCAGGAGTACCGCCTCCCCGATGACTTCCGGACCTCAGTCCTCCGGGATCTTGATCCAGCCCTGGCGCATGGCGTACACCACGGCCTGCGTCCGGTCGTTGACCGACAGCTTGCGCAGGATGCTGGACATGTGGTTCTTGACGGTCTGCTCGCTGATCCCCAGCGCGTAGGCCACCTGCTTGTTGGTCATCCCCTGGGCGATGTTGTCCAGGATCTCGACCTCGCGTGGCGAGAGCGGGGCGAAGATCGGCTGGGCATCGGCCCCGTAGACGGCCAGCTCGCGGAACTCCTTCAGGACCCGGCTGGCGACAGCCGGCTTGCTGAAGACCTTGTCGTTGATGAGGTACTCGCCTGAGCGAACGCGTCGGATGATCGCGATCAGGTCCGTCGGGTCGATGTCCTTGAGGACGTAGGCGGCGGCACCGGCCTTGATCGCCTCGAACAGCTGGTCCTCGTCCTCGTTTGGCGCCAGGACGATGATCGCCGTGTGCGGCAGCTCGCGCTTGACCCGCTGGGTCGTCTCGATCCCGTTGGGGGTGGGCAGGGTCAGATCCATCAGGACGACGTCCGGGGTCAGCTCCTGGATGGTGGTGATCGCCTCGCGACCGTTGCCGGCCTCGCCCACGACCTCCATGTCACCCTCGAGCTCGAGGATGTTGCGGACGCCGCGACGGAACAGGGTGTGCCCATCCACGATCACGATCCGCGCCTTCGCGCCGACCGCTCGGCGGTCGGCCCCCGCGCGACGTTCGGGTGCTGGCTGTTCTGCCACGATCTTCTCCTTGGCGGCCATGGTAACCATTAGTGAACCTCCGGAATACGAAGAAGGATGCGGGTCCCCTCCCCCTGGCGGGACTCGATTTGGAGCGACGAACCCATCAGCTCAGCGCGCTCGCGCATGAACTGCAGGCCGAAGTTGCGGGTGGCGGAGGCGAGACGCATGACGTCGAATCCTCTGCCGTTGTCGGCGATGACGAGGTGATCGTCCTCAAGGCTGATTCGGACCGTTGTCGCGGCCGCGTGCTTGCGGACGTTCTGGAGGGCTTCCTGGACGACTCGGAGCATCGGCGCCTTGTCGTCGGCAGGAACCTTGGCGTCGATGCCCGGCACCGACACCTCTACGACGATCCCGTGCTTCGCCGAGAACTCGGCCGCCGCATCGGTGATCGCCTGCTTCAATCCCACGTCGACCGATGGCGGTCGCAGGGCGGTGATGAATGAGCGGACGTCGTCCAGCCCCTCGCGCAGCATCGTGCGCAGGAAGGCAAGCTCGGCGTGGGCGGTCTCCGGCGAGTCGTCGATCACGCGATCGAGGTACTCGACCTGGAAGATGGC
>DATNEZ010000463.1:0-9827 GCA_035606645.1 Binatia bacterium | reverse complement strand
TCGCGGGTCATCTCGCGCGCGTACTCTTCCTTGCGTTTCAGGAGGATCTCGCCGAGACGGAACAGGTACTCTGCGCGCTTGGGGGCCGGCAGCAGGCGCCAGCGGCGTGCGGCCTTGCGCGCCGATTCGACCGCCGCATCGACGTCCGCCTGGGCGGAGCTCTGGAAGCTGCCGACGACCTCGCTCTTGTCCGCGGGGTTCCGGTCTTCGAACGTTTCGCGGGTGGTCGCCTCGACCCACTCACCGTCGATGAAGTTTCGATAGGATTTCGGCTCGGCCATGTCGAGGGTAAGGCCTGTGGTTCCTGTTTGTTGGGACGCGACGGAACGGGAATCTAGCAAACGCTCCCTGCCCTGTCAAGGAACGGGCCGGGCGGGAGGGAATTGGCGGGGATGCCGGTCAGGCGGAACGTTCGCGTGGGGTGGCGCTGCGGATGCGCCGGCAGACCTCGAGGCAGGACTCCGCGCGCCGCCGATCCTGCATCCTCTCGAAGACTTCCGAGAGCCCGGACCAGGCGTCGAGACAGTCGACATTGAATTCGAGAGCGCGCTCGAAGCATTGGAGCGCGCCGAGCAGGTCGCCGCTTCGCGCGTGCATCGTTCCCTGCCCCGTCCAGAGAATCGCCCCGCCTCCGGCCACCGCGAGCGAATCGATCGGATAGGCTTCGAACCTCTTCAGCATCGGAAGCTCCTGTCCGATCCTCGACGGTCCACGGGCACGGTCACGAAATCGAGAAGGCGCCCCCCGCCCAATGCCTCGTCGTCTTTGGCGCCCCGGCAGCCGGTGTCGCCGAGCTCTCTGCCGTCTGCGTACGAGGGGGGGAAGGAGATTGGAATGGAGGGAAGACCAGGTTCCGAACACCGGCTGCCGGAGCGTATGAGTGACACGGGCATATTTTTTTGATTCCCTTTGGTTGTCTGCCAAACCCGAATCGCGCAGATCCCCTAGCAAGCCGCATGCCGGATCGATCGACACGGAGAAATTTGCTTCGTACCGCATCAGCAAGTCCTGAGATGGCTGCACTTAACGCTCAGTCACGGTCTCGTGGATCGATGCAGGAGATGGGCTCCGCCTCCCTGGAGCAACGGCGTTTTGACGCGGAGATGCGTCGCTTCGACGTTCTCGTTTGTTTACAGGAAGTTGGATTTCGTCAAGGGACCGTGCGTCGCGCCGGGGCCCTGACGATCGCCGTGCCAAAAGTGGTCAGTGACTGTTCGCGGGAGGACAGATCGGCGGGACTGCCCGCTATTCAGGACTTCCGCGGGAGCTTGTGTCCCTTGAGCCGAAGAAGGCGCGAGACGCCGATCTCGACCTTCGGGTCTTCAATGAGGCCGGAGCGGCACATGTCGAGGATTCGCCCCGCTTCGATCGCAATCGTCCCGGAGTCGGCTTCGTTCACCGAACCGTCCCCGGCCTCGACGACCTGCCGGCTCGGATCGACCTCGAAGGCCCTCAGGTGGATCTTCTCGGTCGACTGGCCGTGCGAGGGGAAGAACCCGCTCCCCAGCAGGATGATCCGTCCGCCTTTCGGCTTCAGGCCGGTTTCCTCCAGGAGCTCCGCACGGGCACGCGCGGAGACCCCCGCCTCTCCCCGATCTCCGGGCTCGAGGCTCCCCGCGACCGCCTCGATGACCGACAGGTAGTCCCGGCGATCGCGCACCGGCAGAGGCATCCCCGACCGCGTGGACAGCCCCGGCCGGAACCCGGTCTTGCAGATCACCATCAGCCTCCGGGGACGGCCGGTGAAAAAGAACGGCACGATGGCCACCGCGTCGATGCCGCGGCGGTGCAGCACCTCGGATCGATACGGGGGCGACGTCCGGCCTCCGGCGTAGACGTTGCGCACCAGGAATCGATCGAGCGTCAGGAACCCGGGTCCGGACGAGGGGAGACGGCGGACTATCTTCAGGCCCTTCACCGCCCGCTGGCGGCGGAGCAGCACGATGGCCGGAAGCGAGCCGTGTCGTCGACGTGTCATCGGCATCGCGCAGGTCAGCCCAGGAGCTTCTTCATTTCCTTGATCTTGGCGGCGACGTCGCGGTAGGTCGAGTCCATGCCGTAGACCTCGGAGAAGGTCTGCATGGCCTTCTTGTACTCTCCCTGCTCCCGGTGCACCTCGGCCATGTCGTACCGCAGTCCCATCGCCTCGTGCTCGCCGAGGCTCGGTGTATCCAGCCCCTTCTGGTACCACTTCAGGGCCAGCTGCGGCATGCCCTTCTCACGGAAGCAGAGCCCCAGGATGCCGCAGCACTCGACCACCTTCCCCGGATCGCGGGCGGCGTACTGGAACTCGCCGATCGCCTCGTCCACCAGGCCCATCTCCTTGTAGGCGATCCCCAGGTTGTAATGGGTCTCGTAGTCCTGAGAGTCGACCTGCTGCTCGACGCCCTTCTTGAAAGCGCGGAAGATCTCGTCGATGCTGTGACCCGGCCCCTCGACCGATTCCGCCTCCTGGGTATCCACGGCCACCTGGGCCTCCGCGAGGCTCCGGTCGAGCTCCCCGGCCAGGTCGAAGAAGTCCCCTTCCGCCGCCTCCTGTTGCTTCTCGACGCGGAACACCGGCTTCGCCTTCGAGGCACGCGGCGCGTCCATCGGCGCGACGGCCCGGGGCGCCTGGATGACCATGGTCTGCGCCCCGAAGGCGCGCTCCACGTCCAGGTCGAGCATGCCCGGCTCCGGGGCCCGCGAGGCCGGCGCCTTCGGCGTCTCGGTCGGCGGGCGATTGGCGCGCTCGAAGCGCTGCGCGACCTCGCCGCTCCCGGGGTGCTGCTTCTGGAGCTGGAACAGGACGGCGCGCGCCTCTTCCAGGAGGCCCTGGTCGATGTAGAAGTCCACCTCCCCGAGCTTCTCCGGATCGGGGTCACGGCCGGCGACCGCGGTGACGGTCTCCGCCTCGTCCGCGCCGGCGGGGACCGGCCGGGGGGCGTCCTCCTCTTCGACCTCGAGGGACAGGTCGCCCCCGAGGTCCCCAAGCGACATCTCTCCGGGCAGATCGTCCGGCGTTTCCTCCTCAATTTTCTCGGGCTGCGCCTTCGGCGCGGCCGCCCGTGAGGCAGGGGCGGGGCGCGACGCCGGCGGCGCGGGGACCGGCTTCGCCGGGGCGGGCTCGTCCTCCATCTCGATCTCGAGCTCGAGCCCCGAGTCGCCGGACTCTTCGTCGACGACCGTCTCGGGGGCCGCCGCGTGCGCGGTCGGCTCGATGTCCAGGCTGCCGTCCGTCTCCAGCTCTTCGATCTCGAGCTCGGGGGCGGGGGCCGCCGCGGTCCGGATCGGTTTCGCGGGCGGCGGCTCGGGACGGGCCGGCCTGGCCGCCGCGGCCGGGGCAGGCTTGTCCGGGGCAGCCTTCGCGACCGGCGGCTTGGCTGCCGGCGCCTTCGCGGGGGCGGCGGGCGCGGCGGCGGTGAGGTCCCGCAGGCGCGGATTGTTCGGATCGATGCGGATCGCCTCGTTGAGCTGATCCTGCGCCTCTTCGGGGCGGTTCTTGGCCTTCAGCAGCTCCGCCAGGACCAGGCATTCCGAGACCGCCTTCTCCTTGTCCCCTTCCTCGTAATAGATCTCCTTCAGCTTGGTGTGCGACGGGAGATGTTTGGCGTATTTCTCGAGGATCTTGAGGAGCTGCTCCTTGGCCTTCTCGAGCAGGCCGTACTTGACGAACACCTCGGCCTCGGTGAAGTGCTCGCTGATGAACTCCTCGTCCTCCGTCTCGATCCCGTCCTCGTCGGGCTCCTCGCCCATGTCCTGGATCCGGCTGTTCGGGCCGACCTCGTCGTCCACGTCCCCCAGCGCATCGGAGCCCGAGACCTCCTCCTCGACTTCGACCTCGGCATCGATCGAGGGGGTCTCGTCCAGGACCAGGGCGCCTTCCTGGATGTCGGGCACCGCCGCCTCCGCGGGCCTCGCGGCGGCGGGGGACCGGCCCGGCGCAGCCTTCGCTCCGCCGCCCCTTCGCTGCGCGACCCGCTCGAGCATCTCGGCGCATTTCGGATTCTGCGGATCGACGCCCTGCATCTGCGCGACGAAGCCGGCGGCGCCATCGGCATCCCCGGCATGCAGCCGCACCTCCGCGAGCCCGAACAGCGCCTCGAACCGGGCCGCCTTGTCTCCCGCGGCCTCGGCGACCGAGGCCTTCCGCTCCAGCCCGCCCGGATGGTTGGGGAAGGCGCGCAGGTACTCGTCCAGCAGGCCCGTCCCGTCGGTCGGCTTCGAGGCGGCGAGATATCCGTCGGCCGCGCGGGAGACCCAGTCGAGCGCCGAATCGGCATCGTCCTTCGAGATGTAGAACCGCGCCACGGCGGCGGCGACCTCGGGTGGGGCGTCCTGCATGCCGCGCAGCTTCTGGAAGACCTTCTCCGCGTCCGCCGTCTTGCCGGCGGCCAGGTACGCCTCTCCCAGGAGCGCCAGCGATCTCGGGTTGTCCCCGTTCGCCCTGGCCACCTGGACGACCGTGGCCAGGAGCTCTCCGGGGCTCTTCTCGGCCTCCTTGGTGAGCGTGAGGACGAGGCTCATCATGTCCGCGTCCCCCGGCACGAGCTTCGATCCCTTCTGGGCGATCTTGATCGCCTCGTCCAGCATCCCCTTCTTCGCCAGCTCCTGCGCGACCTGGCGGTACTCCCGGCCCGCTTCGGGCACGCTCCCCGAGCGCACCAGCATGTCGGCGTACGTCATGCGGATCTTGATGTTGTCCGGCTCGATCTCCAGGATCCGGGGGAAGACCTCGAGCGCCTTCTTGACCTGCCCGCTCTTGACGTGGCGGTCCGCCACCGACAGGTACTGGGCCTTCGCTTCGATGGTCAGGCCCTGCTGCTGGTACAGGCCGGCCAGCTTCTGCAGGCAGTCGACGTTGGCGGGATCGAGCTTGCTGATCTTCTTGTACATCGCGATCGCCTTGAGGAAGAAGCCGTCGCCGGCGTAGTACTCGGCGATGCGCAGGAAGTAGCGGATGGCGTCCTGGTTCTTTCCGGCGCGGACGCAGAGGTCGCCCAGCTTGTTGATGACACCCATGTCACGGCTGTTGTCCTCGGCGAGCTTCTTGTACTCCGCGATCGCTTCGGGGATTTTCCCGGCCTTCACCGATTTCTCGGCGTTCGCGAGCGCCTTGGCGCGGTCGAAGGCCATCAGCTCACCCGCTCCGCCGCACCGGGAAACGGCAGGCTGTCGTGCAGCGGGGAGCGCACGCCGCGGAAGGTGGATCGATGGAGAGGCGTCGGGCCGAAGCGGCGCAGCGCGTCGTAATGCTCGGCGGTGCCGTACCCCTTGTGCCGGTCGAAGCCGTAGGACGGGTAGAGGGCGTGGAAGGACTGCATCATCTCGTCGCGATAGAACTTCGCCACGATGGAGGCGGCCGCGATCGAGGCCGAGATCCGATCCCCGTGCACCAGGCCCCCCTGCGGGATGCCGATTCCCGGAATCGTCAGAGCGTCCACCAGCACGTAGTCCGGCCGCACCCTGAGAGCCTCCACCGCCCGCGTCATCGCCAGGAGCGTCGCCCGCAGGATGTCGGTCCGGTCGATCTCATCCGGTTCCACCACGCCGACGGCGAACGCCACGGCCCGCTCGACGATCCGCCGCGCCAGGCGCTCCCGCATGGCGGGGAGCAGGAGCTTCGAGTCGCGCAGCCCCCGCACGCGCCTGCGGAGGTCGAGCACCACCGCCCCCGCCACCACCGGGCCCGCCAGGCAGCCGCGCCCGACCTCGTCCACGCCCGCCACGGACCGGAACCCGTCGGCCTGCAGCCGACGCTCGTGGCTCCATCCGGCCGGGCGTCCTGGCATCCGTCAGCCCTGCGTTTCCTCTTCGATGCGCGCCGCCTTCCCCTTGCGGCCCTTCAGGTAGTAGAGCTTCGCCCGCCGGACCCGGCCGCGCCGGACGACCTCGATCTTGCCGATGATCGGCGAGTGCAGCGGAAAGATGCGCTCCACGCCAATGCCGTCGGAGATCTTGCGGACCGTGAACATGCTCCCCGGGCCGCCCCCCTTCATGGCGATCACCATGCCCTGGAACACCTGAATCCGGTCCTTGTCCCCTTCCTTGACCTTGACGTGGACCTTGACCGCGTCGCCCACCCGGAACTGCGGCGGGTTTTCCTTCATCTCGCCCTGCTCGATCAACCTGACGAAATCCATGACGTCTGCCTCCGTGCGCTCGTTGGTTCAGTGTTCCTGGGTCGCCCCGGCCTTGCGGGTCGTCCGGGTCTTGAGGAGATCGGGTCGTTTCCGGGCCGTGGCGAGGAGCGCCCGGGTCTTGCGCCACGCGGCGATGTTCTCGTGGTGCCCCGACAGCAGGACCTCGGGGACCTTGAGCCCGCGGAAATCGGCGGGCCGCGTGTAGTGGGGATAATCGAATCCGTCCTGGCAGAAGGAGTCGCGCGCCGCGGCTTCCTCGTCGCCGAGCGCGCCCGGCTGCAGGCGCGTCAGGCTGTCGACCAGGACCATGGCCGGGATCTCGCCGCCGGTGAGGACGTAGTCGCCGATCGAGATCGACTCGTCGGCCAGGTGCTCCCGCACCCGCTCGTCCACCCCTTCGTAGTGGCCGCAGATCAGGATCAGCCGCCCGTACCCGGAGAGCCGCGCGGCCTGTCCCTGATCGTAAGGCGTCCCCTGCGGGCAGAGCAGGACCGTGCGCGAGGACGCGTTGGGATGGCGCTCCCGGATCGCCTCGACCGCCCGGAACAGCGGCCCGGGCATGAGCACCATCCCGCCTCCCCCGCCGTAAGGCACGTCGTCGATCTTGCGGTGCCGGTCCGTGGCGTAGTCGCGCAGGTCGTGCAGGCGCACCTCGACCAGCCCCTTGTCCGCCGCGCGCTGGACGATGCTCTGCGACAGGGGACCCGCGAACATCCCCGGGAAGGCTGTGATGATGTCAAAGTCCATACAGTTCCAGCAGGCCCTCGGGCGGGTCGATCGTGATCCACCCGGAGGCCGGGTCAATGGCCGTGCAGATCGAGCGCGCGGCCGGCACCATGATGGTCTCGCGCGCCCCTTCCCCGTTCCCTGGGTCCGGCTCGATCGCCAGGAGCGGCGTCCCGCCCGTCGGCACGACGTCGCGCACCCGTCCGATGGTGCGGCCGGCAAGCGTCCGGACGGTCAATCCGACCAGTTCAAAAATATAGTAGCTGCCCTCCGGGAGATCAACCAACCCGTTGCAGGGTATCAAGATATCCTGCCCGACCAGGTCGGCGGCGGCCTCCGCCGAGTCGATCCCCTCGAACTTCAGGACCAGCCGGTCCCCGTAACTCGAATAATCCTCGACCCGAAGCGGCCGCGGGGCCGTACCGGGCCGTCCCACGAGGACCCAGTCCCTCTCCCGCAGCTGATCGACCTCCCCCGACACCAGCCGGGCCGTCAGGTGTCCATGGGCCCCGCGCAGCCTGAGGCCGGTGGCCACCACGGCCCCGGATTCTCCTTCCGGCGTGGGGCCCTCAGTCGACGATTTCAAAGTCGTAATACGCCCCATGCCGGGCTCCCGCCACCTCGAGAAGGGTCCGGATCGCCTCCGCGGTGCGCCCCTGCCGGCCGATCACCCGTCCGAGCTCGTCCGGGTCGACCGTCAGCTCGAACACGATCACCCCGTCTTCCTCGAACGAGCTCACGGCCACCGCCTCGGAACGGTCCACGAGGTCGCGCCCGATCGCCTCCACCCAGGCCTTGATGTCCGGGGCGGCCGCCCGGTCCTGCGACCGCTCGTCCATCAGGAGGCCGCTGCTTCGCGCGCCCGCTCGAGCAGACGGCGCACCGTGTCCGAGGCGTGTGCCCCCTTCTTCATCCAGGTCTCCGCCTTGGCGACGTCGATCTTGACCACCTCAGGCTTCCGTTTCGGATCGTAGTAGCCGATCTGCTCCGTGATCCTCGAACGCGGCGTTCGCGCCGACTCGGACACCACCACGCGGTAGAACGGCTTGTTCTTGGAACCCGCCCTGCACAGTCGAATGACCAGCACTCCGTCACCTCCCTTTTAGCGTCGAAATCCCCTCGCGGCGCCGAACATCCCGGAGCGCATCGCCGGGCCGCCGCGTGCCATGGTTTTCATCATCTTGCGCATCTGCTTGAACTGTTTCAATAGCCGATTCACGTCCGTGACCGAAGTGCCCGAGCCGCGGGCGATCCGCAGCCGCCGTCCGCCGTCGATGATCTCGGGCCGCCGTCTCTCGTCGGGCGTCATGGACGAGATGATGGCGCGCGTGCGGAGGATCTCCTTCTCGTCGAGCGGCATGTCCTTGAGCATGCCGGCCCCGGGCAGCATCTCCACGATCTGTCGCAGGGAGCCCAGCTTCTTCACCTTGTCGAGCTGCTCCCCGAGATCCTCGAGCGTCAGCTCGCTCGACTTCAGCCGCCGCGTCAGGGTCTCGGCCTCCTCGCGGGAGGCCACCGACTCGGCCTTCTCGATCAGGGTGAGGACGTCCCCCATGCCCAGGATGCGCGACGCCATCCGATCGGGATGGAACACCTCCAGGTTGTCGGTGTGCTCGCCGATCCCGACGAACTTGATCGGCACGCCCAGCACCTTGCGGATGGACAGGGCGGCGCCGCCGCGCGAGTCGCCGTCCGCCTTCGAGAGGATGACCCCCGTCAGTCCCAGGCGGGCGTGGAACGCCCCCGCCGCGCGCACCGCGTCCTGGCCGGTCATGGCGTCGGCGACGTAGAGGATCTCCACCGGGGCGAGATCGGCCTTGAGGGCCTCGAGCTCGGCCATCAGCTCCTCGTCGACGTGCAGCCGGCCGGCCGTGTCGACGATCATCGGATCGCGGCCCACCAGGCGCGATTCCTTCAGGGCCTTCCGGCAGACCTCGCCGGCGCCCGCACCGGGCGGGACCTCGGCGACCGTCACGCCGATCTGCTGCCCCAGCACGCGCAGCTGCTCGACCGCCGCGGGGCGCCGCACGTCGGCCGGCACCAGGAGCGGCGTCCTGCCCTGCCCCTTCAGCAGGCGCGAGAGCTTGGCGCTGGTGGTGGTCTTTCCCGAGCCCTGCAGCCCGACCATCATGAAGACCGAAGGAGGGCGGGAGGCGCGCGCCAGCGCCCCCTCGCTCCCCTGCCCGAGGATCCCGACCATCTCGTCCCGCACGACCTTGATCACTTGTTGCCCCGGCGTCAGGCTCTTGAGGATCTCCTCGCTGGTGGCGCGCCGGCGCACGGCCTCGGAGAATTCCCGGACGACGCCGAGATCGACGTCCGCCTCGAGGAGGGCGGTCCGGATCTCGCGCACACCCTCGCCGATCTCGGTCTCGGTCAGGTGACCGTGGCCGCGGAGCTTGCGGAAGGTGATCTGCAGTCGTTCGGCGAGGGCGTCGAACATGGGCGTTGGCGGGGACCCGGCCGCTCAGACGAGCGACAGCAGGTGGCCCATCTTCTCCTTCTTGGTCTTCAGGTATCTGCGGGAGTTCTCGTTCGGCGCGACTTCCAGGGGGACACGCTCCACGATCTCGAGGCCGTAGCCCCGCAGCGCGCTGAACTTTCCCGGGTTGTTGGTGAGGACGCGGATGTGCTGGCACCCCAGGTCGCGCAGGATCTGGGCGCCGATGCCGTAGTCGCGGTGATCGGCCTTGAAGCCGAGCTTGTGGTTCGCTTCCACGGTGTCCCGGCCGCGGTCCTGCAGCTCGTAGGCGCGCAGCTTGTTGATGAGGCCGATGCCGCGCCCCTCCTGGCGCAGATAGATGATGACCCCCTGGCCGGCCCGGGCGATGATCTCCATCGCCCTGCGCAGCTGCGCCCCGCAGTCGCAGCGCAGCGAGCCGAAGACGTCCCCCGTGATGCATTCCGAATGGACCCGGACCAGCACCTTGTCCTCCGGCTGGATGTCGCCCAGGACCAGGGCCAGGTGCGTCTTCTTCT
>DATNEZ010000351.1:0-4964 GCA_035606645.1 Binatia bacterium | reverse complement strand
GTGGTCGTCACGCGCCGCATCTACCGTTCGGGGGAGAGCGAGTACATCCTGAACGGGGAGCGCTGCCGGCTCAAGGACATCCTGGACCTGCTGGCGAAGACGGACATCGGCTCGCGTCTCTATTCCACCATCGAGCAGGGGAAGATCGACCAGGTCCTGGCGGCGCGGCCGAAGGACCGGCGCGCCATGTTCGAGGAGGCCGCCGGCATCCTGGGATACAAGGGAAAAAGGCGGCAGGCGGAGGTGAAGCTGGAGGCGGCCCAGGCGAACCTGCTGCGGATCCACGACATCGTGGTGGAGGTCGAGAAGCAGATCCAGGCCCTGCGCCGCCAGGCCTCGAAGGCGCGCCGCTACCAGCGCCTGGTCGAGAGCCTGCGCGCCAGGCGGCTGGACCTGGCGCAGCGGCGGCTGCTCGCGCTCGACGCGGATTCAGGAGCGACCACGGCCGCGCTCGAAGCGCTGCGCGCCGAGGAGGCCGCGGCGGCCGCGGGGCTCTCGGCCGGCGAGGCCGAGCTCGAGCGCCTGCGGCTGCAGCTGGAGGAGGGGGAGGCCGCGGCTCGAAGGCGGCGCGAAGAAATCCACGCCTTCGATCTGGAGATCGACCGGATCCAGGAGCGCATCCGGTCCGGCCGGGAGCAGGGACAGGACCTCGAGACCCGCCTCGCGGAGGTCGAAGGGGAGCTGATCTCCCTCGCGGCCAGGCTGTCGGAACGGGAGGCGAGGCTCGCCGCGGTCGTGGCCGAGCTGGCCGGCCTGGAGTCGGCGCAAAGGGAGGGGTCGGCGGCGAACCTGGCGGGCGACGCGGAGGACGGCGAGCGCGCGCGGCAGATCGCCGCGCTCGAGGCCGAGCTGGAAGAGTCGCGGGCCCGCCTCCTCGGGGAGATGGAAACGAGCGCGGCCGCCACGCGTCGCCGCGCGACGCTCGAGGAGCAGGTGCGGCTGGCCCGCGCCGCCCTCGAGAAGATCGGACGCGAGTCGCTCGACCTGGATGCGGCGCGCGCGCGGCTGGAGGCCGGGATCGCGACGCTCGAGCGCGAGAGCGCCGAGGCCGCCGGGCGATCGCTGGCCGCGGCCCGCGCGCACGAGGAGAGCGCGGCCGCGGAGCGCGAGATGGCGGCGCGCCTCGCGGCGGCCGAAGGACGGACCGAGGAGCTGAAGGGCCGCGCCGCGGTCCTGGCCGAGCGCCGGGAGGCGCTGGAGGAGCTGGAGCGGCAGCGGGCCGGATTCTCGGAGGGAGTGGGCGATCTCCTGGGCGGATCGGGCGGCATCGAGGCGCGCGGCGTCGTCGGAGATCGTCTCGACGTGCCGCGCGGCCTCGAGAAGGCGATCGAGGCGACGCTCGGGGACCTGCTCGAAGGGGTGGTCGTCGCGGGAGACGAGGCGGCCGCGCGCGGCATCGGGTACCTGAGGACCAGCGCCCGCGGAAGGGTCTCGTTCGTGGCGGAGGAGGGGGCGCCGGGCCCCGGTGAAGGATCGAGCGGCCCGGTGGAGGCCCCGCCGCAGGCCGGAGTGCTGGGACGCCTCGGCGACCGCGTCGCGGGCGCCCCGCCCGGGCCGATCGCCCGGATCCTGTCGCGCACGCTCCTGGTCGAGGACCTGGACACGGCGCTCGAGCTGCGCCGAGCCTGTCCGGCCTTCGCCTACGTGACGCCGCAGGGGGACATCGTCCGCCTGGACGGGGCGATCACGGGAGGGGACGGCCGGGCGCTGCAGCACTGGCTCCTGGCGCGCAGGGCCGAACGGGACGACATCGCACGGCAGCTCGCCGAGATGGACGCCGCGCGCTCCGCCGCCGAGGCCGATCTCGCCGGCCTGCGGGAGGCGCGGGCCGCGGCGGCGATCCGGCTGGAGGCCGCGGCCGCCTCGGTGCAGGACGGATCGCGGGCGGCCTTCGAGAACGACCTGAGGCTGCAGCAGGCGCGCGCCGAGCTCGACCGGACCGATCGCGCGCTGCCCGTGCTTCTGGCCGAGCAGGCGCGCCTGGAGCGCGAGCTCCAGGCCGGCGGCGCGGAGGCGGAACGCCTGGAGAACGGCCTCCGGGAGTCCGAGGCCGTCCGCCGCGCCACGGAGGACGCGATCCAGGCGAACGCCGCCCGGCTCGCCGCAGGACGCGCCGATCTCGATCGCACCCGCCGCGAATCGGCCGAGGCGCGGGCGGCCCACCTGGCCGGCGAGGCCCGGCTGGCCGCCGGCCTGCGCGAGAAGGAGGGCCTGGAAGAGAGCCTGCGCGACCTGCAGGCGACGCGCTCCCGCCGGGCCGCGGAGCGCGACGAGTGGATGCTCCGCACGGCGCAGATCCGCGAGCAGGAGGCGGTCCTCGAAGAGCAGTCCCGGACCGCCCAGACCGCCCGCGCGGAGGCGGCGGCCCGTGACGAATCGGCGCACGCCGGGCTGGCCTACGAGCGGAGCCTGGTGCACGCCCGCGAGCAGGCGGCCAAGGAGGGACGCGCCGCGCACGGGACGCTGCGCGAGAGGCAGCAGGAGCGCGAGCTGCACAGGGCGCGCATCGACGCCGATCGCGAGCACCTGGAGCGCTCCTGCCGCGACGAGCTGGCGACGACGCTCGAGGCCCTCCGTCAGGCGCCGCCGCCCGAGGACGACGGCGTGCCGCTCGAGGAGCGCGAGGCCGAGCTGCAGGGGATCCGCGCCGAGATCGAGTCGACCGGCGCGGTCAACCTGATGGCGGTCGAGCAGCAGACGGATCTCGAGGAGCGCTTCTCCTTCCTCACCGCGCAGAAGGCCGATCTGGAGCAGGCGATTGCCTCCCTGCGCGAGACGATAAGGACCATCAATCGCGAGGCCCGCGATCGCTTCCGGGAGGCGTTCGGGGCGATCCAGGGACACTTCCAGGTCTGCTTCACGACGCTGTTCGGGGGCGGCAAGGCCGAGCTGCGCCTCTTGGAGGACGAAGAGGACGTGCTCGAGGCAGGCATCGAGATCGTGGCGCAACCGCCGGGCAAGAGGCTGCAGAAGATCGCCCTCCTGTCGGGTGGCGAGAAAGCGCTGACCGCGGTCGCCCTCCTGGTATCCCTGTTCCGATACCGGCCGTCGCCGTTCTGCATCCTGGACGAGGTGGACGCACCCCTGGACGAGGCGAACGTCGAGCGGTTCACCAGGCTCCTGCAGCAGCTGCGCACGGACACGCAGTTCATCCTGATCACCCACAACCGCAAGAGCATGGAGGCGGCAGACCTCCTTTACGGAGTCACCATGGAAGAGCCGGGCGTCTCCAAGATATTGCCGCTGCGATTCGAGTGAGCGGCCAGGATCAGTACTGGGTCGTCGCGGCGGACGGGAAGGAATACGGTCCCGCCGACCTCGAGACCCTCAGGCAGTGGGCGAAGGAAGGGCGCGTCGTCCATGCCACCCACATCCGCAAGTCGGGCGGCGGTACGATCTACGCGGGCAAGATGCCCGAGCTCGCCGACGTGTTCCCGCCGCGCGAGGGCCAGGCCGCCGCGCCGCCGGGACAGGCCCCTTCGGTCCCGTCGGCCGCCGCCGTGCCGCTGCCGACGGAGTTCCGGGTGTGGGGGTTCATCGATCTCGGCTGGGAGGTCGTCAAGCCGCACTGGCTCCCGCTGGCGGCCATGTTCTTCATCCACACGGCGATCGGCTGCGTTCCCTATCTCGGTGGCTGCGCCCAGTTCATCATCGGCGGCGCCATCATGGTCGGCATCTGGAGGGCGGTCCTCGGGACGATCGACGGCCGCAAGCCGGACGTCGGCATGATGTTCCAGGGGTTCGATCGGTTCGGCGACGCCTTCCTGGCGTATCTCGTGTCCGGGATCCTGATCGTCCTGGGATTCGTGTGTCTCATCGTTCCCGGGATCATCCTGGCGATCATGTGGATGTTCACCTTCCCGGTGCTCGGGGAGACCCCGCTCGGCTTCTGGGAGGCGATGCGGGAGAGCTCGAGGCTGACGGAGGGGTACCGCTGGCGCCTCTTCCTTCTGGCCCTGGCCTGCATCCTGGTGGGCCTGCTGGGCCTCCTGGTCTTCTGCGTCGGGGCGTTCGTCGCCTGGGCGGTCGACATCGCTGCCCTCGGGCTGGCCTACCGGTTCCTGCAGGCGAAGAAGGGACAGACCTCCCAGGCGCCGGCCTAGGCACCTGGCGTGCCGCCATTCCGGCGCAACCGCCTCATCGTCGCGCTGGTCGCCGGTGCGTGCCTCGCCGGCGCGTTCGTGCTGCCTCCGGATCGACCGTTCGCCGTCGATGTCTGCCTCTGGCACCGCGTCACGGGCTGGCCGTGCCTGACCTGCGGCCTGACGCGCGCCACCTGCCTGTTCGCGCGCGGCCTCTTCAGGGAGAGCCTGGCGATGCACGCGGCCGGGTCGCTCTTGTTGATGGGCCTCGCGGTGGCCGCCGCCTGGTCGGGGGCCGAAGCGGTGGCCGGGCGCGACCTCGGCGGCCGCCTCAAGGCGCGCCTCCTGGCGGCCTCCTTCTGGGCGGGCCTCGGGCTCTCGCTCGTCACGTGGCTGGGACGGCTGGCGGGGAGCGGGGGAGCGGGCTGACGGGGCGGATCAGGCGGCGCTGGTCGCCGGCCGGACCGGGTCGATCGCGGCCGGAATGGTGCGCCCCTTCGCCCACTCGCGCAGCGCCTCGATCGACTCGCGGCAGGTGCGGGACAGCGGGACCGCCTTCTGGATCTCTGCGAGGACGTGGGGCGTCGACACCGATTGCTTGTCGCTGAAGGCGGAGTAGAGGGCGGAGACGATGGCCGCCTCGAGCTCCGCGCCGCTGAACCCCTCGCCGGCGGCGGCCAGCTCCGCCAGGCCGAACGCCTTCGGATCCAGGCTCCGCTTGGCGAGGTGCACCGCGAGGATGGAGCGGCGCGCGGCCTCGCCCGGCAGGTCGACGAAGAAGATCTCGTCGAAGCGCCCCTTGCGCAGCAGCTCGGGCGGCAGCGCCTGGATGTCGTTGGCGGTGGCGGTCACGCACACCGGCCGCTTGCGATCCTGCAGCCA
>DATNEZ010000417.1:0-2414 GCA_035606645.1 Binatia bacterium | reverse complement strand
CCGTTGAAATCACCGATCGCCACCGAGTTGAATGGTGTATCTCCGGTGATGTTGTTCGGCGGATCGAAGCTGCCATCTCCGCGCCCCAGGAAAACGCCCAGCCTGTTGTTCGAGCTGGATCGGGCCATGACGAAATCCAGATGACCGTCGGCGTTGAAATCGCCAGTGGCCACGGACGAGGCGGATTCTCCGGCCCCGGGGATCATCGAGGCTGCGAAGGTGCCGTCGCCGCGACCCAGGAGCAACGTGCCGCCAGCCACCACGTCCGGACGTCCGTCCGCGTCGAAGTCCCCCTTGGCGAGCGGGCCCCCGTGGTCCAGAACGCGCGTCGCGGGACCCAAGGTGCCATCGCCGAGACCGAGGTACAGATCGACACTGGACCCGGAGATCAGGAGGTCCTCGCGTCCGTCTGCGTCGAAGTCCCCTGGCGCGATGGACAGGGGACCGAAGCCGCCGAAGCCGAGGCCGTAGACTGGATTCGGGAACAGGGAAGCGGCGTGGCCCTGACTCACCGCCGAGACTGCAAGAAGGAAGGCAATCAGGGACGCCTTCGTCGCCAAGGATGATGTCGATGTACTCAGCAAGGGATGTGCTCGTGTCCCGGTAGTTATTTGAAATCAATAATCTACCTATTGGTCCGGCCTGTCAAGCCGGCCGCCTTCGACGACGTGTTATGATCGCGCTCCCGCGCGGGCGGATGCGCCGCGCCACATCGCGCATGATGAGACCGCCCAACTCACTCAACTATCTCGAGACAGGGAACCCGCGGGGGCCCGCCGTCCTGTTCCTGCACGGCATCACCGGCTCGCGCCGATACTTCGCCAGGAAGGTCCGCTCGCTGGAGCGCGACTACCGCCTGGTGATCCCCGATCTCCCGGGATTCGGGCTGTCTCCCAAGCCGTACGTGGAATACACGCTCGACCTGTTCCGCGACAGCGTGCGCGGCTTCCTCGAGGAGCGGGGACTCGCCGAAACGCCCCTGACGATCGTCGGCCACTCCCTCGGCGGCCTGATCGCCCTGCATTACGCCGCGCGGTACCCCGGGCGCGTGCGCCGGCTGATCCTGGTGAGCCTCCCCCGCTACAGCGACCCGGTCAGCGCGCACGCGCTCTTCTGGCGGGGCTCGCCCCACTACCGGCGCCTGCTGAACGAGCATTCCCTCGCCGAGACCCTCTCGCAGATGAAGCGCAGCGGGCTGGAGATTACCCTGCGCTATCTCCTGAAATTTCCCTGGTCGGTCCTCATCGACAGCCACAAGTTCACGTTCAAGTCCCTGACCTCCACGCTGGAACACTGTCTATTGAACTTCCAGGTGGACAGCATCCTCCCCGGCGTCCCGCCGGTGCCGACCCTCCTGATCCACGGCGAGCAGGACTCGGTCGCTCCCCTGGATCATGTCCGTCCCCTCCCTCAGCTCTATCCGTTCATGCGCCTGCATGCGCTGCGCGGGACGGGACACCACCTGTTCCTGACCCACACCAGAACCTGCCTCCAGTTGATGCGGGAGTTTCTTGCAGAGGAGCCGGATGCCCGCCCGTCCGCCTCAGAAGCCAGAAACAGGACCGTATCCACTCGAAACTGATCCGAAAATCTTCATAACTTATTGACATTGTTACATCTATCTTTGCGTGCAAACATTGACAATGACACGCTCAAGGTTCATAATATGCGGCGTTCGTCCTGACAATCCAGGAGTTGGAGGCGACCGATGAATCTCGAGCGCCTGACCGTCCGATCCCAGGAGGCCCTGCAGGAGGCGCAGCAGGCCGCCGCCCGCACCGGGCATCCGGAAATCGCCCCTGAGCACCTGCTCGGCGCCCTGCTCGATCAGGAGGGGGGGCTCTGCTCCATCCTCCTTCAGCGCATCGGGGTCGATGTCCCCCGTCTCAGGACCCGCCTGCGCGAGACCCTGGATGGAATGCCGCGGGCGACGGGAGGGGCGGCGCCCCAGCTGGGAGACCGCCTGCGCCAGGCCCTCGAGAAGGCCGAGGCCAAGGCCTCCGAGTTCCACGACGATTTCGTCTCGGTGGAGCACCTGGTCCTGTCCATTCTCGAGGGACGGGGCGCGGCCGCCGACCTGCTCAAGGAGGCGGGAGCGACCTCCGGAAAAGTCCTCGAGGCCCTGCGCTCGATCCGGGGCAGCCAGCGCGTGGTCTCGCAGAACCCCGAGGACACCTTCCAGACCATCGAGAAGTACGCCCGCAACCTGACGGAGATGGCCCGGCGCGGAAAGCTCGACCCGGTCATCGGACGGGACGAGGAGATCCGCCGCGTGGTCCAGGTCCTGTCCCGCCGGACGAAGAACAACCCGGTCCTGATCGGCGAGCCGGGCGTCGGCAAGACCGCGATCGTCGAGGGACTCGCGCTACGCATCGCGATGGGCGATGTGCCGGACAGCATGCGCTCGCGCCGCA
>DATNEZ010000398.1:0-12557 GCA_035606645.1 Binatia bacterium | reverse complement strand
CCTATGCCTTCCAGGGCCTCGGCGAGGAGGGGCTCGGGCACCTCCGCAGGGTCGCCGACCGGCACGGCCTCTACGTCGTGACCGAAGTGATGGACACCAATCAGGTCGAGCTGGTGGCCTCCTACTCCGACATCCTCCAGGTCGGGGCGCGCAACATGCAGAACTTCAACCTCCTCAAGGAGCTCGGCCGGCAGAAGAAGCCGGTCATGCTGAAGCGCGGCCTGTCGGCCACGATCCAGGAGTGGCTGCTGTCGGCCGAGTACATCATGGCCGGCGGGAACCGCGACGTCATGCTGTGCGAGTGCGGCATCCGGACCTTCGAGAACTACACGCGCAACACCATGGACATCTCGGCCATCCCGATCATCAAGAAGCTCAGCCACCTGCCGATTCTCGCCGATCCGAGCCACGGCACGGGCCTCCGCGACAAGGTGATCCCGATGGCGCGCGCCGCGGTGGCGGCCGGGGCCGACGGGATCATGGTCGAGGTGCACCACGAGCCGGAGGCGGCCCTGTCGGACGGCCCGCAGTCGATCTACCCGGAGCAGTTCGCCGAGCTGATGGCGCAGCTGCGGATCATCGCGCCGGCGATCGGGCGGACGATTTGAGCCAGGGGGCCCGCGGCACGGAGCCGTTCCGCCGCGTCGCCATCGTGGGGGTCGGCCTGATCGGCGGGTCGATCGGCCTGGCGCTGAGACGCCGGATGCCTCGGACGCGCGTCATCGGCATCGACCGGCCGGGGGTCCTGCGGGCGGCGCGCCGGAGAGGCGCCGTGCACGAGACCGCGGCCTCTCTCGCGCGGGGCCTCCGGGGAGCCGACCTGGTGGTGCTGGCCCTGCCGGTCGACGCCATCCTGAACGTGCTGCCGAAGGTGGCGCGTCGCGCCGGCCCGCTCGCTCTGATCACCGACGTGGGGAGCACCAAGGGGGAGATCCTCGACGCCGCGCGCCGGCTCGGCCTGGGGGGCCGCTTCGTGGGCGGCCACCCGATGGCCGGCTCCGAGCGCACGGGCATCCGGAGCGCCGACGCATCCCTCCTCCTGGGAGCGCCCTGGATCCTGTGCCCCGCCGGCCCGGGCGGACGGCGCGGGGGAGCCCCGCACGCGCTCGCGCGCATCGCGGCGCTGGTCGAGCGGCTGGGGGCCCGTCCGGCACGGCTCGACGGGCGCCGGCACGACCTGGCGGTGGCGCGCCTGAGCCACCTGCCGCAGCTCATCAGCGTCGCCCTCGTGAACTCCGCGGCCGCCTCGCCGGCCGGTCCGCTCCTCGAGTTCTCCGGCCCCGCCTTCCGCCAGATGAGCCGCCTGGCGTCGAGCCCTCCCGGACTGTGGGACGCCATCCTGAAATCGAATCGACCGGCGGCGATCGCGGCGCTCGACGACTTCGTGCTCGAGCTCCGCAGGCTCCGCACGCGGCTGGGACGTGGACTCGCAAGGGACTTCCGGCGCGCCGCGCGTTCCCGGGCCCGGCTCGCGAGGGCGCGTCCGCTCTGCTAGGATGCACGGGTGAGCGGGGCCTCGAGGGGGCGCGGATGAGATCGAAGGGACGGCCGGGGACGGCGGGGATGAAGGCCTGGGTCCCCGTGTGCGCCGCGCTGGCGCTTCTGGCCTCGGGGCGGGTTGCGGCGCAAGGCGAGGCGCCCCCCTCGGAGGGGCGCCTGCTCGTCCTCAACAAGGGCGACAACACATTGATGGTGATCGACGTGCCTTCCTACGCGACGCTGGCCACCATTCCGGTCGGCAAGGAGCCGCACGAGGTCGCGGCGACCCCCGACGGGCGCAAGGCCTACGTGTCGAACGTCAAGGACAGGAGCGTGTCGGTCGTCGATCTCGTGGCGCTGCGTGTCGCGCGGACGCTGCGCCCCGAGCGCCTCGATGTCCCGCACGGCCTGGCCGTGACGCCGGACGGCCGGCACCTGGTCCTCACGAGCGAGGGGAGCCGGCGGCTGTTCCTCGTCGACGTGTCCAGGGACGTCGTGCTGCGCTCGGTCACCACGACGCAGGCGCGTCCCCACATGGCGGTGACGCTGGCTCAGGGGAAGAAGGCCTTCGTGACCAACGTGGGCTCGGACAGCGTGACGTTCCTGCGGCTTCCCGAGCTGCGCATCCTGAAGAACGTCCCGGTCGGGAACGGCCCCGAGGGGATCGCGGTGACCCCGAACGGGCGGTGGATCGTCGTCGCCCTCCAGGAGGCCGACCAGGTGGCGATCCTGGACGCCGGGTCCGGCGCCGTCCTGGCGCGCCTGCCGACGGGCAGGACGCCGATCCGGGTCGGCGTGACCCCGAACTCGTTCACGGCGCTCGTCCCGAACCGTGGCTCCGACGACGTGACCGTCCTCGATGTGCTGGCGCGCCGCGTGAAGACCACGGTGCGGGTGGGACGGCGGCCCGGCGGCGTGGTCACCGACCTCAAGGGGACCCGCGCCTTCGTCTGCAACAACGACTCGAACACGGTCTCGGTCCTGTCGCTGAGCTCGCTCGAGGTGACCCGGACGATCCCGGTCGGCGTCCAGCCCGACGGGATCGCCTACGTCACGGCCCGGAGCGAGGGGCGCGGCGCGCGTCCCCGTTCCCGCGCCTCCGGGACATGAGAATGCGGAGCCCAAGGTGATCGCCACCAACAACGGTTCGTTTCCATGGACGCGCCCGGCCGGGGACACGGCCCAGGACGGTGCCGTCCTCGATCGCTTCACGCGAGAGGCCATCGACCTCCAGGCCCGGGCCGGGCTGGACCTCCTGACGGACGGGCTGGTCCGCAGGACGGATCCGGTGTCCCAGGTCGCCGGCCATCTCGGCGGGGTCACGCTCGGGGAGCGGAAGGAAGGGTTTCCCGGCAGCGGCGCCGCCTATCGGGTCCCGATCGTCGCCTCGGAGATCTCCTGGAAGGGGCCGATCCTCTGCGAGGACTTCCTGTTCGCCCGGGACGGCTCGCCGAAGCCCATCAAGCCGGTGCTCACCGGCCCCTACACGCTGGCCCGGCTCGCGGAGGACCGCGCCTACGAGGACAGGATGGCGATGGCCATGGCCCTGGCCATCGGCCTGAACCAGGAGCTCCGCGCCCTGCAGGCGGCCGGCGCGACCTGGCTGCAGATCGACGAGCCGGCGCTTCTGGATGCCAAGGAGGACTTCCCCCTGTTCACGCGGCTGTGGGAGGTGCTCGGCCGCGGGATCAGCGCGGAGCTGTGCCTCCACCTGGCAGGGGGAGACGTCTCCGGTCTCTATCCGGGCATCTCCCGCCTGAAGCGGATCGCCTGCCTGAGTCTCGACTGCGTCCGGGGGCGGGCCAGCCTGGGGCTCCTGGAAGCGTCGCCGTACCCGGACTCCCTGAAGCTCTCCCTGGGCCTGGTCGACGGGCGGTCGAACCGCGTCGAGACTCCGGACGAAATCCGGGCGGTGATCGACCAGACGCGCGGTCTGCCTCCGGCGGATCGCCTGCTCCTCGGCACGGCCTCCGACCTCGGCGGGCTGCCGGTGGCGATCGCCTCCGCGAAGCTGCAGGCCCTGGCCCAGGCCCGCGACCTCTAGAAGCCGGTCCGGGCATCCGGCCGGGCTCCCAGGCCGCTCCGCGCTTCCGGACGGTCCGGATCCGGCATGCTATACTCGATGTCGTCGGCGCGATGGATGGTCCGAATCCCAATCGGGGCAGGCGGTTGACCATGCGGACACGGGTGGTCGTTGGAATCCTGGCGGGGGCCCTGGCGCTCCCCGCGGCCGTCCGCGCGGCACCCGGCGCCCCCGTCGCTCCGCCGGCCGATCGTTCGGAGGTGCGCTTCACGATCGGCGAGGCCGCGCTCCTCGACCTTCTCAAGGCCGCGACGCCCTACACCTTCAACGTCGGCAACGCCTATCTCAAAGTGGATTTGACGCTCTCCGAGCCGCGGGACCTGCGGCTCCTGGACTCGAAGGCGACGCTCAAGGTGCGGTTGAAGGGGAGCACCCTGCCGGTCGATCAGATCCTGTCCCCGGTGTTCACGCTGCGCCACGACGAGGCCCTGAACAAGTATTTCGTCGTGGTCGCGAGCCTGCCGGTGCAGCTTCCCGGGATCGGCTCGATCGACCTGAAGGACAGCCTGCCCCGATTCGAGATCCCGGAGCTCATCGAGGATCTCTGGAGGTTCAGCGACCGGCCCGTCGCGCTCAATCTCGACATCCAGCGGATCGTCGTTCTCGACCACCGGATCGAGATCGGCGCCGACGTGGTCTTCACGCCCGCCGTCCCGGGTGGGACAGGCGCATCGCGCTAGGAGAACGTTCATGATCGTCGACCAGGTCACGTTTCGCGTGAAAAGCGGCAAGGAGCAGGAGTTCGAGACCCAGCAGCAGGAATGGATCGCGCTGATGCGGCGGGCGCGAGGCTTCATCAGCCAGGTGCTCCTGCGCAGCCTCGAGAATTCCGCCGAGTACCACGCCGAGGTGCGCTGGGTGAATCGCGACTACCGCGACCGGTTCAGCGCGCAGGACGACCGGGAGAACAAGGCGCTGGCGCAGAAGCGCTCGGCCCTTCTCGACGGGGCGCCGAGCCACAGTCTCCTCGAATCGATCTGAGCGCCCCGCCGTCCGCGTCCTCCGGATCGTCCATCAGCGCGCCGGCTCGAGACGACCGGCCAGGAACTCGGCCACGGAGCCGTCCACGTCGGGACGGGATTCGCCGGGACCGTCCCGCCCCCCGGGCTCTTCGACGATGAGGTTGCGGGGCCCGGAGGGTCCGCCGGGGCCGGCGATCGCCCGTGCCGTCTCGAGCGCCCCGCGGTCCCCCGACCCCGCGACCAGCAGGATGTCCTGCGGGTCGAACCCGTCCAGGAGCTTCCGGTAGGCCTCGGCCTGCCCCCACGGAGAACGGAGGACCAGGGCCCGCGGTCCCGGAGCGGACCCGGCGGCTGCGTGCGCCGTGCGCGCCGCCACGAACGCCCCCAGGCCCGCGCCGACCACGCCGATCCGGGCGGCGTCGACCCTCGGCTGGCGCGCCAGGAAGGCGAGGGCGGCGCGCGCGTCCTGCTCGGAGGCATCGAGATTGGCGTCGAGCCGCGCGCTGAAGGCGCGCGTGTCCGGCACCGTTTCGCTGACGCTGGCGCCGTGGCCGCGCAGGTCGAGGCTCAGCACGACGAGGCCGCGTGCGGTCAGGGCGGCCGCCTGGGACGTGCAGGCGGCCCGGCTCGATCCGAGCGGGTGCAGCAGGAGGACCCCGCCCGCCGGCCGGCGCTCCTGGGTGCGCGGGCGGAAGAGCGAGCCCGCCAGTCTCTGACCGTCGGCCGAGACCACGGTGACGAAATCGGCCCCGACCGAGCGGGCATCGCGCCGGTCGGTCTCCCTCAGGTCACGCAGGCCGTCCGCGAGGCGGTTTTCGACCCGGCGCGAGTAGGCGGGTCCCCCCTCCAGCCCGATGCTGCGGACTTCGGCCAGCAGATCGGCGCGCGTGGCGCGGCCTCCGAGGTAGAGGTCGATGTAGACCGACACCGCCTTGTCGCGCTCTCCGAGAGCGTGGTACGCCCCCGCCAGGTGCTCCCGGATGATCGGCACGCCCGGGGCGAGCCGCGCGGCCTCTTCGAGGTGCGACACCGAGAGCCGCAGATCGCCGCGCATGCGAAGGGCCCACCCCAGGGAGTCCTCGATCAGCCCGCGCCTCCGGTCGGGATACCGGCGCTCCTCGGCCAGGCGGACCGCCTGCTCCAGCACCGTGACCGCGCGGTCCAGGCTCATCCCGTTTCTGGCGTAGTGGTAGCCGAGGGCGTTGAGCAGGTCGGGGTCGTCGGGCACCTCGCGGACCGCGCGCTCGTACCAGGAGCCTGCTGTGTCCGCGCGGCCGGCGCGCGCATGGTGATCGGCCAGGAGCCCGCAGGCGCGCACCAGGTAGGGATTGGTCTTGCGCTCCGGAAAATCGTGGACGAACGCCTCGAGGGCGGCGGCCCGATCGTCGTCCCTCAGGTCCGCCGCCATGATCTCCTGGAAGGTCCTGCGCGCCGCCCGGTGCGTCTCCTTCTCGCAGCCCGGAGCGGCCAGCACGAGGGCGAGCGCGAGCACCACGCGGAGCGTCCCGCGCGCGCGCCGGGAGATCACGTCGACGACCCCGTGACCGCGCCCGCGGCCACCGCGGGCAGCGCGAGCGTCACGACCGTTCCCTGTCCCTCGCGGGAACGGAGCTCGAGCGTGCCGCCGTGCTCCTCGACCGCCCGCCGGGCGAGTCCCAGGCCGAGGCCCGTCCCGCCGCTCTTGGTGGAGAAGTAAGGCTCGAACAGCCGCGGCAGGAGGGCGTCCGGAATGCCGCAGCCGGTGTCGCGCACCTCGATCACCACGCGCGCGTCGCCGGTGGGGCCGTTCGCGGCGCGAGCGGACACCGCCAGGGCGCCCCCGTCCGGCATCGCCTGCAGGGCGTTCTCGATCAGGTTGACCAGCGCCCGCACGATGATGGATCGATCCACCATGACCTCGGGCAGGCCGGCCGGGACGTCCCGCCGGACCTCGATTCCGGAGGGAGCGGCCGCCGTGTAGGGTCCGAGCGCCTCGTCGACCACGGCCGCCACGGGGGCCGGCTCCGGCTTCAAGTGGGGCAGGCGGGCGTAGGTCGAGAACTCGAGGGAGATCTGCCGCAGCACCTCGACCTGCCGGCGGATGTTGTCGAGGCACTCCTCCAGGACCCTCTCGAAGCGGGCGTCACCGGCCTTGAAGACACGGTGCACGTGCTCGACCGACAGCAGGATCGGGGTGAGCGGGTTCTTGATCTCGTGCGCCACGCGCCGCGCCATCTCCGCCCAGGCGGCCAGCCGCCCGGAGCGGACGATCTCGGTCACGTCCTCCAGGAGCACGATCAGGCCCGGGGGCCGGTTCTCCTCCGGGGCGAACGGGATGAAGACGGCGCGGACCCGGCGCGCCCCGTCCGCCGAGGCGCCGGCTCGCGCCGCGCCCCGGCGCTCGGCGAGGGCCACCTCGACCTCCCGCTCGACCCGCCCGGCCAGCGAGCGGCGCAGCGCCGGCAGGAGGGGCGCCAGGGTCGGGTCCGCCGCGAGGTGCCGCTGGAGGTCGTCCCCCGGGGAGGGGCCCGCCGCGCCTCCGGCCAGGAGCACCGCCGCCGCGGGATTGATCGTGATGATCGTTCCCGACCCGTCGATCGAGACGACGCCCGTGGTGGCGCTCTTGAGGATCTTCTCGATGTAATCGGCGTGCCGCCTCAGGTCCTGGCGCTGCTGCCGCAGCGAGTCCGCCATGCGGTTGAAACCCTCCACCAGGAGGGCGGTCTCGTCGCTGGCGGTCGTGTCGACGCGCACATCGAGGTCCCCGCCCGCCACGCGCCGGGCGGCGCCGACCAGCAGGGTGATGGGCCGCGAGGCGCGGACCCCGAGGACGTGTCCCACGAGCGCCAGCACGAGGACGGCGAAGCACGTGACGATCAGGACCGCGTCCCGCTCCTCCTCCTCCTTCTGCACGGCGGCGAGCCGGTGCTCGAGGAGGGGAATCGAGATCAGTCCCATCGTGCCCTGCCGGTCGATGCGCATCGGGGCGCTGAGCGTGAGGTAGTCCAGCCCCACGGTGCGGTCCTCCGCCAGCCAGAACGGCTCGCCGTCGAGGTAGATGGCCCGGTACGACTCGCCGTTCAGTCTCTGGCTGAGGAGCCCCGAGCTGTACAGCTCGCGCGAGCTCGTGGAGAGGAGATCGGCCCCGACGTAGATGTTGATGTCCTGGCGCACGACGCGGCTCAGCCAGTAGACCACGTCGTCGTCCAGAGAGCCGGCCTCGTCCGGCCGCGTGACGGTGAAGTAGTCCTCGGCGACGCGCCTCGCCACCTGGAGGGAGGCGAGGCCGGACGTGGTGATGTCGCGATCGATCCCGAGAGTCGTGGATCGGGCCGTGAGGTAGGCGAGGGTCAAGAGGGGCAGGAGCCCCGCCAGCAGGAACAGGGCGACCAGGCGCCCCGAATACGTGGCGACGGTGGGGAGCCTGGGCATGCGCAGCGAGGCGGTGCGCCGGATGACCCGCGCCAGTCCCGCGGCCAGGAGCGCCAGGAAGGCGTTCAGCAGGAACAGGCGCAGGTACGAGGCGAGCAGCGCCGTGCGGCTCGGGTGGAGGGACGCGAGGGCGAAGACCTCCTGCGGGCCCCGGAAATAGAGGATGCGCGCCTCTCCTCCGCGCAGCTCGTCGGTGGCCCAGGCCAGGCCCGAGCGATCGAGGTCCGCGCGCGCGGACGGCGACGGCGGGGGGATCTCCCCCCCCGACTCGTACAGGCGCACCCAGTCCTTCGAGAAGACCGCCATGAGCGGGTCGGAGCGCAGGAGCTCGGGATTGCCCCTCAGCCGGGTGCCGGCGCGGAACAGCCCGGATCCCACCGTGCGGTCCCCCAGGATCGCCAGGTTGTCGTAGTCGTCCGACACGGTCAGGACGACCAGGAGGGGATGGCGGGACCCTCCGACCCAGCGCGACCCGAAGATGACCGGCTTGCGCACCGCAATGTCCGCCCGGGGCGGGACGGAGACGAGGTCGCCGCGGGCGGCCGTCACCGCCTCCTCGAAGGGAATGTCGAGCGCCGGCGAGAAGTCGACGGCGAAGCCGCCGCTCGCCTGGCCATCGGCGTCGAAGATCCGCACGGAGGACGACAGGCCCTGGTCGGCGATCGGCGTCGCGAGCCAGAGACGGTAGGCCGCCCCGGAACCCGTCCGGGCCTCGGACGCCAGGGCGGCCAGCGCCGCGAAGTCGGGATCGCGCGCCAGCGACATCGAGGCGCGCAGGGCGCGACGTCTCATGGCCTTCTGCTCGAGGACATGGGGACGCAGATCGTTCTCGAACGTGTCGCGCCGCAGCCGGTCGTAGGAATGGTGCAGGAGCGAGGCGTAGCCCAGCGTCAGGGCCAGGATCGCGGCCGCGGCGCGCAGGGCCCGGGGGACGCCCGTCGCGCCGGCCCCGCGCAGCCATCGCAGCCACCGCCAGTCGTCGGGACGCTGCCCGTGCCGGAGCGCCACGTCCAGAAGGGCCCGCAGCAGGAGGCCGGCCGCGAGCGCAAAGAGGAACAGGCCCGCCTGCAGCGCCAGCCTGGGAGAGGCCAGCTCCTCGAGCACGACCCGGCTGATGTCGAGCCGCACGTCCGGTACCAGCCGATCGAGGAACCGGTGCAGGGCATGCACGGCGCCTGCGAACACCAGGAGCGCCGCGCCCGCAGCCGCGGTGCGGACGAGCCGCGGCCGGCGTGGCGGCGAGCCGCGTCCGATCCCCTCGAGCGCGAGCAGGAGGATGAAGGCCTGCGCGCAGCAGGCCGCGGCGGTCAGGAACAGGTCGGCCGGCGAGCGCAGAAGCGACCGGAGCAGCGAGGACGAGGCGTCCGCGATCTCGTACACCGACCGGGTCGCGGTGCCGGACGGCTCGCTGAGGATCAGGAGCGCCCAGCGCGTCGTCCAGACGGAGGCGCTGGCCATCAGGGCGCGCCCGGACCGCGAGCGGATCCCCCCGCTCTGCAGGGGCAGCAGCCACGCCGTGAGAGCCGCGGCGGCGAGGACCAGGCCTCCCAGGATGCGGAACCGGCGGCGCGATTCGCCGATCTCCTGGGACACCCAGCGGTCGCGCAGCGTGACGAGCGCCAGCCGCTCTCCGGACGGGGCGCGAAGGGGAAACGCCAGGGTCGTCCCGACTTCGTTGTTGCCGCGCCGCCCCCAGTACCGATCTCCCTGGCGCTCGAACAGGAGAGTCAGGTCGTCCTGCGCCCCCCGGTCCTCGCGCAATCGCACCACCGCGGGGCCGGCCTCGTGCCAGTGCGGCAGAAAGGCGAACCCCGTGGAGGCGGCGTCACGCGCGCCGGCGCGAGGCGGCGGATCGAGCGCGAACTCGACCACCCAGCGCATGCCGGCCGCGGAGCACAGGACGGCATAGAGACGGCGGGTCGCCGCGTCCCCGCCCGTTCCGTACGAAGGGCCGGGGCAGGGGATCGACAGGACATCCCTGGGCGGTCCGGCGCTGTTCCCCTGCCATGCGATGAGCGACCCGTCCGCCCCGTAGATCGAGAACCCCAGGCGCTCCGCAGGCAGCGTGCTGCGCCGCTGCGCCTCGAGAAGGGCGGAGAAGGCGGCGCGCCGATCGTCGACCGGTACCTCCGCGGGGTCGATCGGGCGGACGAGATCGGCCAGGAACCGCTTGAAATCGTCCTCGAGAAGCCGGGCGCGCGCTTCGAGGCGCGCGCTCGCGCCGGAGTCCCAGGTGGTCTCGATGAGGTGCACGGAGCGGGCCTCGAGCCCGCCCAGCACGGCCAGCAGGAGCGCGGCGGCGGCGAGGACCAGGAGCGCCGGACGGGGAGTCGGCGGAAGGCGCCGGCGGAGCGCGATCACGAGCCCGAGGGCGGCCGCGGCACCCGCCGCCAGCGCAAAACGGACCGGGCCGGACACCAGCAGGAAGCCGAGCGACAGATCGAGACCGAGGATGAGAAGGACGAGCCCTTCGAAGATCAGCAGGAGGGCTGCGGTCACCGGCTCACTTCGGCTCGCGGATCGCGCGGACGGGCCAGGTCGGACCTCCGGGCGGTGCGCATCGGATCGATCGCATGGCGTGATCGGGAGAGGACTGCCGATCTCCGAAGGCGAATCGGTATGCTAATCTACGCCCGCCCGCGAGTCAAGAAACGGGAAACCAGGAGGTTATTGTCGCCACTCTGGGCCTCGCCCGACGTCCGGTGCTCGCCGTCCTGGTGGCGCTCGCCGTGTCGCATCACGTCCAGGCCGGAGAGCCGAACTCCTCCGCCGCCGGGGACGCGGCCTTCCGGCACGTGCTGGCGCTCGCCCGGAGCATCGGGCCGCGCAAGACCGGGACCGAGGGGGATCGGCAGGCCGCCGACTACGTGCGGGCCCGGCTGGAAGAGGCCGGGCTCGCCGCCTCCTTCCAGGAGGCGCCGGTGGCGCCGTACAAGGACGGCGAGCGATCCCTGGGCTCGCGGAACGTCATCGGCCGGCTCCAGGGGAGCACTCCCGAGACGATCGTCGTGGCGGCCCACCACGACTCGGCGAGCGATTCCGTCCCCGGGGCGAACGACGACGCGTCCGGCGTCGCGGTGCTCATCGAGGCGGCCCGCCTCGTGGCCCAGAGGCCCCACCGGCTGACCTACCTGTTCGTCTCCTTCTGCGCCGAAGAGGAAGGCCTTCTCGGATCGCGCCTCTTCGTCGAGCAGGAGGATCTCTCGAGCGTCAAGGCGATGATCGCCCTCGAGCTGGTCGGACGAGGGGAGCTGCTGGTCGCGCCGGTGCCGCGGCCACCCTCCCTGTGGGCCCAGAAGCTCCTGCTGCGGGCGGCGCGCGAGACCCGGGTCCGGGGGATCGCCTCGCGGCCGCTCTGGACGCTGGCGCCCCGGTTCCTCGATCTGCCCTTTTCTTCGGACCATGAGCCGTTCCTCGAGCGGAAGATCCCGGCCTTCCTGCTCCTGGGGACGTATCCCGCCTGGACCTACCACACCGTCGAGGACAGCGTCTCCGGTGTGCGCGCGAAGTCGCTCGACCGGGCGGTGCGGGTCCTGGATCGCATCCTGCAGGATCTGGACCGCGGGCCGCTCGATGCCACCGACGATCCGCACTACCTGCCGGTCCAGGTGTTCGGAAGGGGATTCCTCGTGCCGTCGGTGGCGCTGCTGTCGGTCGCCTGGACGGCCCTCCTGGGATGCGTCCTCCTGGCGCTCTGGCGGATCCGCCTGATCGCCCGGGCGCACGCGATCGGCGAGGCCATGCGCGTCCTCATCGTCACGTCCGCCACGACCGCCATCGGCCTGTCGGGCCTGTTCCTCTCGGAGCGCCTCATGGAGCTCGTGCACGGAGTGCGCTATCCCTGGATGGCCCATCACGGGATGCACGTCGCCCAGGCGATCGCCTGGTGCCTGGTGACCGGCTGGATCGCCCTCAACCTGTTCCGGCGCATCAAGCCGACCGTGGAGCCGGGCCCGTACCTGGCCTCGGCGTTCCTGATCCCGGCCGCCTGCGTGGCGGCGGCGCTCCACTTCGGGTGGCCCGAGCCGGCGGCGATCATGGGGGTGCCGGTCCTGGCGTTCCTGGCTTCCCCGTGGCTGAAGAACACGGGGCGGAAGCTGGCGCTCGGTCTCGCCGCGGCGGCCCCCCTGACCCTCCTCCTGAGCCTCGAGGACTACCGCACGCTCATCGATCTGGGGGGCGTGTCCCTGTCCCTGCCGCTGCTCTTCGCGATCGCCTTTGCCCTGGCGCTGCCTCTCGTCCTCTACGTGGCGCACGTCGCCTCGTTCCAGGACTGCCTCCACAGCCGGTTCTGGTGGTGGCTGTCGGGGCTTCGCGTCGGGGTTGCAGTCCTCGCGCTGGCCCTGGTGCTCACGGCCGCCAATTCGATCCTGGCCCCCTACGACGACCGTCACCGTCAGGTGGTGCGCGTGCAGCAGCGGCTCGATCTGAGGACGGAGAAGGCGGTCGCCACGATCCGTTCCCGGGACTACCTGGACGGCGTGCGGATCGACGGCGCCCCGGGCCGCGTCCTGCCCCCGGGAGAGACGAGCGAGCGGATCCCGCTGGCCTTTCCGGCGGGCCGGGTTTCGTTCGACGCGGAGGTGTCGCAGGGGGAGGGGGCCGAGGAGCGGATCGTGAAG
>DATNEZ010000388.1:0-2599 GCA_035606645.1 Binatia bacterium | reverse complement strand
GCGGCGATCTCCGACCTGGGCATCGATCCGAGGGGGGAAGACGATTCCTGGTACTGCTCCATGCCTGCCGTGGCGCCGCCGAAGCGCGCCGAACCGGCGCTGCGCCGGACGACGCCCCTTCTGCCCCTTCCGCCGGCTGCGCCGTCGCCCGGGGTCACCGAACTGGTGGACGCGTCGGTGCTGGTCGGCCGGATCCGTCCGCGTCAGGCGGGAAAGGCGCTTCCCGCGCCGGCCCGGCCCCTCACCGGCCCGCTGGTCCTCGGGGTGATCGCCGCGCTCGGCGCCGTGCTGCCTCCCCTGACGGCAGCCCTGGAACGGCACCGCATCGTCGGCGTCCTCGGCTTCTGTCTCTGCGGCCTCCTCCTGCCGCTGGCGCCCCTGGCGTGGATCGTGGGGCTGGCCGCCGAGCAGCGGCGGCGCGAGCAGGGCCTGCGGGTCGAGCGCCGGGTGGTCGTGGGCCGTCTCCTGGGGCAGTGGGGGACGCTGGTCCTGGTCGCGCAGGGGACGATCGTCCTGATCCTCATCGCCGCGCTCCGGCTCGCCGGCAAGGCCTGATCGTTCGAAGTTGCACGGGGGCCTTGGCGAAAAATCGGGCCGACGGCCGCCCGCCCCCTGAGGAAAAACATTCAGGACCGGCCATAACATTTTTCATTAGTCCGGCTCTTGGAAACGGACATGAATAGACACCCCTCCGGCCTCCGGTCGTACCTGCCGTGCCCTCGGTGCGGCAGGAGCCTGGTGCCGATCTCGACCGAGACGTCGCTGATCTTCACCTGCAAGAGCGGCCATTCGCTGGATGTGCTCGAGGCGCTGAACGCCCAGTCCGCCGCCCTCAAGGTCGGCGTGGAGGCGCTGCTCCTGGAATGGGGACGCCAGCACCGCACGTTGATCGAGATCGTCGAGGACGCGACGCGGCACGGACACGTCGAGATCGCCCAGATCTTCAACCGCCATGCGCGCAGCCTCGAAGCGCGGATCGACGTGCTGAAGAACGCCTACCTGAAGACGGACTCCTCGAAACTGCTCAAGGTGCCGAGCTCGATCCGGCGGAACTGAGGGGGCCGGCGGCTAATTGATGCGGTGCAGGGCGGCCGAACTGACCTTGCTGTGCTCAAATCCGGACAGCCATTTGTCGACCGCGGCGCCGTCCGTGGCCAGGGAATTCAGGAGGCTGATGGCCAGCTTGGCGTACGGGGCCGGCAGATGCATGACCTCCTGCACCTTGACGTCGGCGGGGCGCCCCCAGACGAGCCAGGCAACCTGGTACAGGATCCACTGCGAATTCGACATGGGGCCGCCGTACTGGTCCAGATAGGCCTTCGCCTCGGCCGTCGGTCCCTCGGACGTCCAGAGATGGCGGTAGTCGATGAGGGACAGCAGAGCCTTGCAGACCCGGACCCGCTGCTGGTGGCTGAGGGTATACATCAAACCTCAGCACCGGAGAGCCCCCAGCCGGAAGAATGTTACTCGGGTCCCGGATCAGACTTTCCCGGATTCAGGGATCGGGCGGGAAATGTCGACTCTGTTAAGGGAGCTTCGCCGCTTCCGGGGTAAACTCATGCATGGGAACGAGTGTGAATCGCGGGAATGGGTAAAGGGTCTGCACGCACGAAATGACCTCCTTTGAGAAGGTGTTCGCGAGGATTTGCCTGGAGAGGGGCTGGGCGGGGCGGTCGCAGATCGCCGACGCCGTCCGGGCCCGGAGCCAGGACCCCGCCAGCGCGTCCGTTTCGCTCTCCCATCTTCTCGTCTCCCGCGGCGTCCTGACCCATGAGCAGGCCTCGATCCTGCAATCGGAAGCCGCCGACGTCACCCGGTCGGGCAACTACGCCGAGGTCCGGGAGGACGACACCTGGATCGGCCAGCTGCTCGTGGAATCCGGCTCGGCGACCGAGCAGCAGGTCCAGCAGGCGCTCGCGGTCCAGGCGGACTGCGCCTCGCGGAAAGCGCCGGTCCCGCGCCTGGGCGAGATCCTGATCGAGAAGGGCGTCCTCAGCTACGCCGCGCTGCAGGACGCGCTGCAGCGCCAAAGCAAGCTGATCCACCTGGCCTGTTCGGCCTGCGGGGCGCGGTACGCCGCCGAGCAGGCGGCGCCCGGCAAGGTCTACCTCTGCGAGCAGTGCGCGAGTCCGCTCTCCAGCGGCACGAAGATCCCGGCGGTCCAGCCCACGGTCCCCGCCGAAGTGGACCAGGCCGCCGTGGACCCGAACAACGTCCTCGGGAAGTACATCCTCGTCTCGCCGATCGGGAAGGGCTCCATGGGGGCCGTGTACAAGGCGTGGGACCGCGGTCTGCGGCGGTGGGTCGCGATGAAGATCCTGCTCGCGACGAGCGACCAGAACCTCGTCCTTCGGTTCAGGCGCGAGGCTGAGACGGCCGCGGCCATCCAGCATCCCAACATCGTCCCGATCTACGACGTCGGCGAGAGCAACGGCCGCCCCTACCTGGTCATGAAGTTCGTGGAAGGCAGCACGCTGATGGGGATGTCGTTCACCATCGAGCAGGCCTGCTCCATCACGCTCCAGGCGGCCCGGGGCGTCGCGTACGCCCACGAGCGCGGCGTCGTCCACCGCGACCTGAAGCCCGGGAACATCATGGT
>DATNEZ010000382.1:0-2110 GCA_035606645.1 Binatia bacterium | reverse complement strand
CCCTTTCGCCTGGATCGCCTCGATCGCCTTCCTGGTCGCGCCCCGATCGGCGACCGGGTCGGCGCCCCCCTGCAGGTCGTCGTTGAACGACAGGACGATGAGCCGGTCCTCCGGATCGACGCTCTCGACGAAGTCCTCCGCCGCCTTGCGGGCCAGGTCGATGCGGCCCCCCAGGTTCATGCTGTTGCTCGCGTCGATGAGGAGCGCGACCGTGATCGGCACCTTGGCGGAGGTGAAATGCGTCACGGTCTGCGGCTCGCCGTTCTCGAGCAGGACGAAGTCGCTCTTCCCCAGGTCGAGCACGGCGTTCCCGCGGCGATCGCGCACGGTGGCGAAGACATTGACCAGCCGGACCTCCTCGTACTGGCCGACGTACAGCGGGCGGGCGACGAGCGTGGCCTCTCCGCTGCGCCCCTCCGAGTCGGTCGCCACGGCCCGCAGCGTGCGGTGCGCGAAGCCGGTGCCGGCGTCCCAGGTCAGCGAGTACGGCGGGCGCTCGAAGACGGTGAGGAGGGTCCCGTCCGCGTGGATCTCGACGCGGACGATGCGGGCGCCCGCGGGGGCGGTCGCCTCGACGGTGATGCGCGTAGGGCCCAGGATGAGGCCGGGAGGGGCCGGCTCGACGAACCGGACGGCGACCGACGCTGCCGGCGCGGGTGCCGGCGTCTCCCCGGTGCCCGGGGCCGGGAGGGGCGCCGCGGCGGGCGTCCCGGCCAGGGATCCGAGGAGGATCGCGGCTAGTAGGATCGGGCGAAGTAGACCCATCGCCGGGACTCCGCTCCGCAGCGCAGGCAGGTCCCGGCCTCGGCGTTCCCCTCGAGCGGGATGCAGCGGATGGTCGCCTTGGTCTCTTCCTTGATGCGCTTCTCGCACTCGGCCGAGCCGCACCAGTGGGCGCGGAAGAAGCCCCCCGTTGCGTCCAGGGCCTTCTTGAACTCCCCGTAGTCCTTCGCGTCCCGGGTGTTCTCCCGCAGGAAGGCGCGCCCCTTCTCGAGCATCGCGGACTGGATCTCTTCCAGCAGGGCGGCGACCCCGGCGGCCAGGCCGGCGCGGGGGAGGGGAGTCTTGCGGCGGTCGAGGCGGCGGACCGCGGTGAACTGGTCCTTTTCCAGGTCGCGCGGGCCGATCTCCAGGCGCAGCGGCACCCCCTTCAGCTCCCACTCGTTGAACTTCCAGCCGGGCGACACCTCGTCGCGCAGGTCGGCCTTGACGCGGAAGGCCCCCTTCAGCTCCTCGGAGGCCAGGCGCACCGCCTCGGAGATGCGCGCCCGCTCGTCGTCGGTCTTCCAGATCGGCACCAGGACCACCTGGATCGGAGCGAGCCGCGGAGGGAAGCTCACGCCGTTGTCGTCGCCGTGCGCCATGACCAGGGCGCCGACCAGACGCGTGGACACGCCCCAGGAGGTCGACCAGACGTGCTCCCACGTGCCGTCCTTGGTCTGGAACTTCACCTCGAACGCCTTGGCGAAGTTCTGCCCCAGGTTGTGGGAGGTCCCGGCCTGCAGCGCCTTGCCGTCCTGCATGAGCGCCTCGATGCAGTAGGTGCGCAGCGCCCCGGCGAACCGCTCGCTGTCGCTCTTGACCCCGGTGTAGACCGGGATCGCCATGTGGTCCTCGGCGAAGCGCCTGTAGATCTCCAGGATCTTCAGCGCCTCCTCCTCGGCCTCGGGCTCCGTGGCGTGCGCCGTGTGCCCCTCCTGCCAGAGGAACTCGGTGGTGCGCAGGAAGAGGCGGGTGCGCATCTCCCAGCGCACCACGTTGGCCCACTGGTTGATCAGGAGCGGCAGGTCGCGATAGGAGCGGATCCATTTCGAGTACATCGCGTAGATGATCGTCTCCGAGGTGGGCCTGACGACGAGCGCCTCCTCCAGCTTCTTGCCGCCGCCGTGCGTCACCACGGCGCACTCCGGGGCGAAGCCGGCGACGTGCTCGGCCTCCTTCTGCAGGAACGACTCGGGGATGAACAGGGGGAAGTAGGCGTTCTGGTGGCCGGTCTCCTTGAAGCGCGCGTCCAGCTCCTTCTGCATCCCTTCCCAGACGGCGTAGCCCAGCGGGCGGATCACCATGCAGCCCTTGACCGGCGAGTAGTCGGCCATCTGCGACTGGATGA
>DATNEZ010000379.1:0-7583 GCA_035606645.1 Binatia bacterium | reverse complement strand
CAGGAGCACCGCCAGCGCGAGCCCCGTGAAGATCACCCCGAACTTCCAGTTGGCGTCGTCGTCCCGCGTCCGCATCTCGAACTGGGTGCGCACCGCCGCGCCGCGGTCGCGATTGAGCCCGGGATATTCGCGCTCGAAGTCCCGCGCGAGCGCGGCGAGCTCGTCCTGCGCCTTCTGCCGGGTCGTGCCGGGTTTCAGGCGGGCCTTCACGCCTAGCTCGCGATCGTCCCGGTCCTCGAGAAAATTTTTCTGCGGGTCGGTCGCGAACATGTGGGCCATCGCCAGCGGCATGTAGAAATCGGGACGCACGAAGATCTGCATCCCCGGGAACGACTCGGGGGCGACGCCGATCACGGTGAAGTCCGTGCCGTTCAGGCGGACCACCCTGCCGACAACGGACGGATCGCCGCCGAACTCGTGCTTCCAGAAGCCCGGCCCGAGCACCATGACCGCATCGCGCCCTGGCACCGTGTCTTCCTCGTCCCTGAAACCGCGCCCCGCCTGCGGCTCCACGCCGAGGACCCGGAAATAGTTTCCCGAGACCAGCATTCCGGCCCTGACCCGGGGCGCGGCCCCGGGATCGGCGCTGAATCCCACGGACGCCAGGGTCGTGCCGGCGACCACGCCGTCGTAGCTCTTCGTGTGGGCGCGGATGTCCAGGTATTCGCGATAGGAGAATCCCCCGAAGGCGTTGTCGCGGGACGTGCTCACCAGGGTCACCACGTTGCCCGGCCGCGGCACGGGGTACGGCCTGAAGATCAGCGCATCGAGCATGCAGAAGGGGCTCGTGGTCATCCCGATCCCCAGCGCGATGGTGATCACCACGAACGCGGTCAGCCCGGGCGTCCGGCGCAGGCTCCGGATCGCGTAGTGGACATCGGCGACGAAATCCGTCAACCAGCGAACCTGTCGCATGGTCCTCATCTCCTCCTTGCGTTGCTCCAGCCCGTCCATCGCGCGCAGGGCCGCGTAGCGCGCCTCGTCGGGGGACAGCCCCCCGGCGATCCCTTCCTCTATCTTCCGCTCCAGGTGAAACTGGAGCTCTTCGTTCAGCTCCTGATCGACCCGGCGGGAGCGAAACAGGGAGCGCAGCCGAAGCGGGATCGTGTACAGCCAGTGTCGTGGGCGCATGGGATGTCCCTGCGCGCGAAGCGCTCAGGCCTCCTCCAGCCGGACGACATGGGAGATGGCGGCGGAGAGCCGGCTCCAGTTGGCGGCCTCTTTCTCCAGGTGCCGGCGCCCCGGCCTGGTGAGCGAGTAGAACTTGGCGCGGCGATTGTTTTCGCTGGGCTTCCATTCGGCGGTGATCCAGCCTTCCTGCTCGAGCTTGTGCAGGGCCGGGTAGAGGGAGCCGTCGCTGACCTGCAGGACCTCGCTGGAGATGGCCTTCAGGCGCTGGCTGATGGCCCAGCCGTTCATCGGTTCCAGCGCGAGCATCTTCAGGAGAAGAAGGTCGAGCGTGCCTTGGACCAGGTCGGACGGTTTGCTCATGGGCTCTCCTCGGTTACCGAGGGCATGATACACAGGCTCCCCTCGGTAAGCAAGAGGAAAAAGCGGATCCGTCCAGATCGGCGAGGCGGCACCGCCGTGGACGCGTCAGCGAGGCGGGATGTCCCGGGATGGCGAGCGCCTACTTCTGCTTCTCGACGATCACCCGCCCCGCGGCATTCAGGTAGACGTGATACTTGTTCTTGTCCTTGCACGTCGCGGCGTAGTCGTCCTGGGCCAGCACCTTGACGGCGACGACTTCGCCGCACGGTTGTCCGTGGAGCGCGATCACCGCGGTCAGGTCTTTCTTGAGCGCCTCCTCGTCGTCGGCGGCGAACGACGGCATGGCGAAGACCGCCGCCACGAGAAGCAATCGGGCCAGTGCCACGGTGACTGTGTTCATGGGTTCTCCCCCATTCACCCTTGGAAGGTCGCGAACTTGATCGGGTCCGCGAGCAGGCTCCAGATCGCCTCGCGCGAGGACACGATGGCGGACGCGAGCTTCTGGTCCTCGTCCTGAAGCAGCGAGAGCACCTTCATCATCAGCAGGTCGTAGGCCCGGCGCAGATCCGCCATCGTGAACTTCGCCTTGCCCTGGTAGTACTCGCGGAACTTGTCCAGCAGATCGTCGACCTGGTTTTTGAGCGTGATCTTGGTGAAGACGCCGATCGCCTTGGTTTCCCTGAGCTGCGCCTCCAGCGAGTTCAAGTCCAGCGCCGGGGCCGTGGCGGGCTTCTTCGCAATGGGCGGGGCGGTCTCGCGTGCGGGCCGGGGCGCCGTGGGTTGTGCGCTCGGCGCAGGTGTCGCGGCAGGTAGAGGCTGCGGCGTGCCGGACTGCGCCGCGACGTTCGCGGGCTCCGGCACCTGCACGTCCCGCTGGCCGCGGGCGCAGCCTGCGGCGAGCACCAACAGCAGGAGAGCGGCGTGAGCGACGCGCATCGACGGGGCCTCCAACTGCCAAGGCTATCCGATCCTGGAGCGCCCGGGCAAACCGGGACTCTCGGGTGCCATCCTCTGCTGACTTGATCGCCGGCGCCCTGGCTGCCTCAGGGCCGCGCTGAACGGCGGACGTGCTACATTCTCGCCGGAGATCCTTTCAGGAAGCGGGAACAGGCATGGGGACTTCCGGGATTCGCCGACCATGAGCCGGTCCATGCGGTGCGTGCTGGCGATTTTGCTCTTGCCGCTCGCGACGGCGTGGGCCGCCGCCGCGGTGGCAGCGTCCGCTGCAGGCGACACGGCCGCAGCGAAGCCCGAGGCCGCCGCGGGCCGCCTGACCCGCCTGGAGCGCCGGGCCGCCGCAGCCGTGGATCGCAACGCGCCGGCGGCGCTCGCTCTTCTCGAGCGCGCGGTCGACATCAACAGCGGGTCGATGAACTTCGAGGGGGTGCGCTCCGTGGCGCGCCTCCTGGAGCCCGAGTTCCAGGCGCTCGGCTTCGCGACGCAGTGGGTCGATGGCAGCGGATGGGGACGCGCCGGCCATCTGATCGCCCGGCGCATGGGCCGGGAGGGGGCGCCCCGGGTGCTCCTGATCGGCCATCTCGACACGGTGTTCGAGCGCGACAGCCCCTTCCAGAAGTTCGAGCGGCTGTCCGAGACCTCGGCCCGCAGCCCGGGCGTCATCGACATGAAGGGAGGGGACGTGGTGATGCTCCTCGCCCTGCAGGCCCTGCGCGGAGCGGGCGCCCTGGATCGGCTGTCGCTGGTTACGGTAATGATCGGCGACGAGGAGGACTCGGGGGCGCCCCTCAGCCTGGCGCGGCGCGATCTGATCGAGGCCGCCGGCTGGGCCGACGTCGCCATCGGGTTCGAGGACGGCGCCGGCGATCCGCGCACCGCCGTCATCTCCCGGCGCGGCTCCGGCGGCTGGCGGCTGGTGACCACGGGACGGCCGGCGCATTCGTCCCAGATCTTCCGCCCCGACATCGGCAGCGGCGCCATCTACGAGGCGGCGCGCATCCTGGCGGCCTTCCACGAAGCGCTGAGGGGGGAGCAGTACCTGACGGTCAACCCGGGCGTCATCGTCGGCGGCACCTCGATCACCTTCGACGGCGACGAGAGCCGCGGCACCGCCTTCGGCAAGACAAACGTCATCGCCGAGAGCGCCAGCGTCGCCGGCGACCTGCGCAGCATCTCGATCGCCCAGCGCGAGGGGGCCAAGGAGACGATGCGCCGCATCGTCGACGGGCACCTGCCGCAGACCACCGCCGAGATCACCTTCGACGACGGCTATCCGCCGCTGGCGCCCTCCGAGGGGAACCGCCGCCTCCTCGCGCTGTACGACCGGGCCAGCCGCGACCTCGGCTTCGGCGAGGTGGCGGCCGTGGATCCCTCCCGCGCCGGGGCCGCGGACGTCTCGTTCACGGAGGGCCTGGTCGACATGGCGCTCGACGGCATCGGATTGATGGGGGACGGAGGACACACCGCGAGCGAGACCGCGGATCTGAAGACCCTGCCGAGCCAGGCCAAGAGGATCGCGGTGACCCTCCTGCGCCTGGGCGAAGGAACCCGCTGAAGGGGCTCCGGGCTCTGGACAATTGCCCCGGGGGGCCTAGATTCGAAGGGACCGGCCCGGCCCGGATTGCAAAAACGCAATCCGGCGTTCGGGCGTCGGTGTGACGTCACCCGGAACGATGGCCCACGACATCGGCGACCAGACCATCGTGGCGGGCCGGACCCAGCTGGACACGGGCGCCTTCCACAAGACCCACGCCTCCCTCGTCGTCCTGCAGGGGGCCGAGATCGGCCGCGATTTCCGCCTCAAGAGGGGGCGGACCATCGTCGGGCGCGGCCTCGAGGCCGACGTCCGCGTCTCCGACGACCTGGTGTCGCGGGAGCACGCCCGGATCGAGTTCCTCTGGGACCCCGAGACGCGCGAGTCGCATTACATCCTGGTCGACCTGGGAAGCACCAACCGCACGTACGTGAACTCGCGGCAGATCCAGCGCGTCGAGCTCCTGGACGGCGACAAGATCCAGGTCGGGAACAGCGTCCTCAAGTTCGTGCTCCTGGACGACGTCGAGGTGAAGTTCCACGAGGAGATCCGCAATCGAATCTCGTACGACCAGCTGACCGGCCTCCTGACCAAGGAGTCGCTCTACCTCGCGCTCGAGAAGGAGCTGCAGCGCTGCGGCCGCTACCGCCTGCCGGTGGCGATCCTGATGATGGACCTGGATCGCTTCAAGTCGGTCAATGACACGCACGGCCACGTCGTGGGCAGCCGTGTCCTGACCGAAGTCGGGCGGCGCATCCGCCTCACGCTGCGCGCCCGCGACGTGTCGGCGCGGTACGGCGGCGAGGAGTTCCTGACGTACCTGTCGGAGACCCATCCGGACGGCGGCAGCCTGACCGCCCAGCGCATCCGCCAGGCGATCCGCGCCAGCCGGTTCGAGATCGACGGCCGGTCGATCGACATGACCATCAGCATCGGGGTCTCGGCCTTCCCCGACCACGGCCGCGACATCGAGACCCTCGTGAAACGCGCCGACGCGGCGCTCTACCGCGCCAAGGCGGAAGGGCGCGACCGCGTCTGCATCGACGACGGCCGGCCCGCAAGGCGCCGTGCGGCGAAGAAGAAGACGGCGCGCCCCGCCGGCAAGCGCCCGCGGAGCCCCGGGAGCGCAAGCCCCCGGCGAGCCCGCCGTTAAACCCCGCCCTTACGCCGGGTGTGCGCGGCCGATCTTCTCGAGGAGGGCCCTGACGTCCCGTCCCTGCCGCTGCGCCTCTTCGGCGTGGCGGCGGGCCTCGGCGGGGCGCCCGGCGGCGAGGAGCGCCTCGGCCATCCCCTCGTGCGCCTCGCCGCGATCCGGCTGCAGGCGAAGCGCGCGCTCCCAGGCCTCGACCGCCTTGCCGGGACGGCCGTTGTCGAAGTGAAGCCGGGCGAGGGCCCGGCAGGCGGGATACGACTTCGGGTTGAGCGCCAGCGCGCGCGCCAGGGCCGACTGCGCCTCGGCCTCGTCGCCGTTCTCCGCCAGCGATTCCCCCAGGCGCGTCCATCCCGGCGCCCACTCGGGGTTCAATCCGACGGCCTTCCGGTAGGCGGCGATCGCCTTGGGGACGTCGCCGAAGGCACGCTGGGCGTCTCCCAGCGCGGCGTGGAGCGCGGGGGACTTCGCGTCGATGCGCAGGGCGGCTTCGGCCAGGCTCACCGCCTCCGCCGCCTTGTCCCGGGCCAGGAGAAGCGCGATCTTCTTCTGCATCGCCGGAACCGACTGCGGGTTCGCTTTGAGGGCGCGCTCGATCAGGGGGCCGGCGCCGTCCAGATCCTCGCGATCGAGCAGGATCTGCGCCAGGCCGACGAGCGGGCCCACGGACTCGGGGTTCTGCTTCAGGATGTCCCCGTACAGGCGCTCGGCCTCGGCGCTCTGACCGTTGTCGTACAGCTTCGCCGCCTGCACCGCCTGGGCTTCGAGCCGGTCCGGGCTGCCGGGATCCGCGGCGCGGGCCTCTGCGGGCGCCGCCTGGGCGGCGGGCGCGGCGCTCGCGTCGGCCGCGCCGCGCGCCGGCTCGCCCCCTCCGCCGCAGGCGATGGCGAGGGCCGCGACCACCCCGATCGACCCCAGAGGGCCGGACCGCGGGCGGGCGTTCGAGATCGGCGGGCGTGGGATCGGCGTGCTGTTCGATGTCATGGCCCCTCCCCTTGGAGTCCACGCGAAGAAATCGCGCATACTCTACACCGGCGGCCGGAGGATCGGGTGCGGGGGACATGACGGAGAGCCGGACGGACGGCGAGGCCGCGGCGGTCAAGGCCCTGCTTGCCCTGCTCCTGGCCGGGGCGCTGGTACCTATCTGGATCGCGCCGCTTCCTCCCTTGCAGGACCTGCCCAATCATCTCCTGAAGGTCGACATCCTGCGGCGGTGGATGCACGGGGAGCCCGAGGTTCGGGCGATCTACGCCCTCAATCTCAAGCTGCTGGCCAACTACACCTGCTACGCGGTCCTCCTTCTCCTGGCCCCCTTCTTCAGCCTGGTCACCGCGGCCCGGATCCTGCTCTCGATGATCGTGGTCGGGCTCCCTCTGTCCGCCTACGCGCTCCTGCGGCGCGTCAACCCCGGGAACACCCTGCTCGCCCTGGCGGTCCCCGCCTTGAACTTCAACCTGTTCCTGATGATGGGGAACCTGAATTTCTGCCTCGCCCTCGCGATCCTCCTGATCGCGCTGAGAATCTTCGTGACGGATGAAGGGCGCGCCGGCCGGTGGCACGTCGGGTTCGCGGTGGCGGCCACGGCTCTCTATTTCACCCACGGGTTCGTCTTCCTGATCCTCTGCGCGATGACGGTCGCCCTCCTGGCGCTGGAGCCGCGACCCGGACGCGCCCGGCGTCTGCTGGGCCTGCTGCCCGGAATCGCGAGCCTGGCGAGCGTCGTCCTCGGGACGCTGAATGCCGGCGGCGAGGCGGCCGGGGCGCTCCGCCCGGTCTTCGCCCCGTTCGAGCCGGGAGGGCTCCGCACCGCACTCGTCTGGCTGGTCAATCCCCACGGCTGGGGACCGGACACCCCGTTCGCCCTGGCCTGGATCGCCGCGATCGCCGCCTGCACCCTGGCGACGGCGATCGCCTGTCTCGCCGAGTGGCGACGAGGTGACGGCCTTCGGAGCCTGGTTCGCCGGAATCCGTGGCTCCCGATCGCCCTGGCGCTGGGGATCGCCGGCCTGATCGCGCCGACGCAGCTCAGAGAGTGGTATCACCTGCGGGCGCGCTTCAGCGCTCTGACGGCGCTGACTCTCCTGGCGGCGATCCGCCTTCCCCCGAGGCGGGGACTGCGCGCCCTGGTCCTCGTCGTGTTCGTGATCTCCGCCCTGGCGATCGAAGCGCGGAACACGAGCGAGTTCCGGATCCGGGGGGCGCAGGTGCAGGAGTACATCGGCGGCATCGGCGCCATCGAAAAGGGCGCGTCGATCGTCCCGGTCGAGAACCTCGAGGAGGGGCCCAAGTACCGCGACAACCTCCATTCCTGGGCCTGGTACGTCATCGAGAACGGGGGCTTCGGCCCCTACCTGCACGTCCAGCCTTCCTACAATCCGCTGGTCTACAGGGTCGCGCCATGGCAGCCCGGAGAGGGCCAGCCGCTGGGGACCGCGGAGGAGATCCGCCGGA
>DATNEZ010000370.1:0-8077 GCA_035606645.1 Binatia bacterium | reverse complement strand
GCTATGTCCCTACATATAAAACAATTAGCCTGTTTCCTCCGACGCGAATCCCGGGCCGCCGCGGCCCCCCTCAGGGGTTCCCCTGATCGTCTCCTCCCTGTTGCTCCCCCTTCTGTTTCGGAGGAGAGGTCCCGGGGGGATAGAAGGTGTTCGGATTGTTCCCATACGGGTCCTGGGGGTTGTAGTTTGGGTTGCTCCAAGGGTTCCCCGGATTGCGGTTCTTGTTTCGGCTTCCCTCAGAACCCTGCTGCATGTAGTCGCGCACGTTCGCGCCGCGGCCTCCCCACCTGCCCGGCTGCGCCCCCGAGCCGATGCCCCCCATGGCGCCCCGGCCGCCGAAGCCGGGGCCGACCGAGCCGGGGCCGGTCGGGACGATGTTCGGACTGCCGGGGGCCTGCATCTGCTCCCCCAGGTCGAAGACGTGGAACTGCCATTCGTCCACCTGCTCGTGCCCCTTGTAGATCCTGAAGGTGCCCGACGCCGCCTTGCCGGTGGCGCGGCTGATGACCCCGACGATCGGCCAGCCGATCGGCGGCTCGGTCACGCTCTCCTCGTCCCCCGACAGCTGCAGACCTCCGTCCCCCCCCATGCCGGCCGGGGGCGGAATCATCGGCATCGCGCCCGACATCGTGGGAGGCAGCGACCCCGGCGGCATCCCTCCGGTTCCCGGAACGCCGGTGCCCATGGGGTTCCTGTTGAGCGGCGTGACGCCGGGCATCTGCGCGAGATCCCCTGTCCCGGCGCTCTCCCACCCCTTGCCCCACTCCTTCTTCGCCTTGTCCTGGGCGACCTGCGCCGCCTTGGGATCGTAGACCCCCTGCCCTCCCGGCATCAGGTAGAGGAGCCCCCACTTGCCGTCCTTGGCGAGCGGGTCCTTGTACAGCTTGCGCACGTAGCGCAGGCGGCGGGGCCCCGGCTTGTGCAGCTCCTCGAGCCTGAGGGGGAACTGCCCGCCGTGCTCCTTGCGATAGGCGATGATCCCGAGCACGTACTGGTTGGCCCGGAAGATCAGCTCCTCCTCGCTGTCGCGCCGCCAGGTGGTGGACCAGGCCTGCGCCGCCGCCGTGAGCGCGATCGCCCCCACCGCGATCACCACCATGAAGATGATGAGGATCGCGCCGGATTCGCGAGCGGCCCGTCTCGGATCGATCATCCGGACCCTCCCTCAGGGGATGTCGACAGTCAATGCGACCGGAGTGCTCGTGAGACTCCCGCCTTGCGTCTTGACAACCACCTCCGCCTGGCACGACTTGTTGCCGCCGCACTCCGCGGTGCAGGTGGTGTCGGGAGTGAAACTCGTGAAGACTGCCCCGGTTGAGTCCGTCGTGTCCTGCGAGGGGGTGAACTGGACGTTGAATGTGTTGTCACCCGAGATGTTGTTCTGGAGACTGAACACGAGCACCACCCCCGGAACGCCGTCACCCGACGCGTCCACGGCCTCGGCCTTGAAGCAAACCTTCTGGTTGCAGGCCGTCACGTTCTGGGTGGTTCCGCTGCATCCCGTGCTCGTCGTGTCGAGGTTCAGCAGGATGGCGCTGAGGTTTCCGACGACGGTCGAGATGGTCAGAGTGCCCGAATTCAGGCCCGATCGGGCGGTGATCTTGGTGGTCCCCGAGGTGATCAGGTTCACGATGGCGTTCCCGTCGTCGTTTGTTGAAATGGGAATGTTGGCCGCGTCGACGGGATTGGACACGGGACCCGTGAAGAGCCTCCCCGCCTCGTTGCTGAACCGGACGTCCTGGTTCGGCAGGGGGATGCCCAGCTCGCTGGTGACATTCGCCACGATCTGGGCCGTCCCGCAATTCGTCACGTTCAGCAGGCTGACGCATTCCGCCCCCGCCCCGAGCGGGATGGTCGCCGGATTGGCGGCCATGGTGATGATCGATCCCTTCGGGGGGATCTTGTCGGATTCGGTGCATGCCGCGACTCCGGCCAGGAGTATCAAGGCCATCGCCCAAGTCTGAAAACGCCTCGAAGGTCCAGTCATCGAAACGACTCCTTATTCGAAATATACGCCCCCGCGGGGGCCCCAACAACGCCGAATACGCCCGATCTCACCAATCCTGGTAGCGGGTGCCGTCGAGGGCGGTGCCGTCTGCGCCGCTCTTCACGTCGATGATGCCTCCCGCCCCCTCGGTATCCTCGTCCGTCGCCTCGGCCTGCACCGTCTCCCAGGAGTCGGCCGATTGGGTGAAGGGGTCCACCGGGATCTTCCTCAAATATCCATCCTCGATCAGGGTGTCGAGCGACTCCGGGTACTTCCCCTTGTCCGCGAAGTACTGGTCGATGACGTCGCGCAGGGCGAACAGGTCCTCTTTCAGCACGGCCTCCTTCGCCCGGATCGGAGCGGTGCGCATCTGAGCCGCGGCGATCCCGGAGATGATGCCGATGATCGCGATGACGATGAGCAGCTCGATCAGCGTGAATCCGGCCTCGCTCCGCGTCTTCCCCGTCTCTGTCCGGTCCGTCCGCATCTCACCAGTCCTTGTACTGGGTCCCGTCCAGCGCCTTGCCGGACGACGTCGTGAACACGTCATAGACGTTTTCGTGTCCCCAGGACGACGAATCGGCTTCGTCCTGGAACGAGCGCATGCCCCACTCCTGGGTCTTCGTCATCGGGTCGATCGGAATGCGCCTCAGGAACTTGATCTTCTGCCCCAGGCCGCCGGTCTTCTCGACCCCGTCCACCAGCGTGTCGAGATCGGGCGGATAGCATTCCGAGTCGACCCCGTTCTTCTGGATGACGTTGGTGTCGCAGAACTTCTTGTACTGATCGATCGCCTGCCTCATCATCCTGAGGTCCCGCCGCAGCTCGAGCTCCTTCTGGCGCTTCACCGTGAACTTGACGATCGGCACGAGCGCCCCGGCGAGGATCCCCAGGATCGCGACCGTCACCACGAGCTCGACGAGCGACACTCCGGCATCGCCCGTCCGGCTGCGACTCCGCCTGAAGTTGATGGGTCAGCCTCCTTCCTCCGGCTACTGTTTCGCCGAGACGTTGATCGTCATGCCCTGCCGGTCGAAGGGCAGCTTCTGGGCCGACGGATCGAGCACGGAGAGATCGCTGAAGCCCAGGCTGGTCGTCCCCGCCTTCTTGGCGCGGAACGTCAGATCGATGAGCGATCCCTGCCCGCTCACTCCGGGACGGCTGCCCTCGCGCGACAGCCCCACGATCACCTCGTTCCCGGATCCGCCGAGCGTCGCCAGGACGAACGTCGAGGCGCCGTCCTGCGACAGGAACGGCGAGGTCCTCGAGTAGTTGATGAACTCGAGCGCCAGGGGATCGAAGACGAGGTGGAACGGCACACTGCCGATGCCGCTCTTCGACCGGATCATGACGCCGACCGTCACCATGTCCCCCTGCGACACGTTCGCGAACGCCGGGCTCATGAAGATGGTGGCGGGCTCGGCGGATTCCGCCTGGTTTTCGGTGCCGGGCGTCGGGGCGGGCGCCGCGCCGCCCCCGCCTCCGCCACCGCCCCCGTTGGGGTCCGGCGTCGGAGTCGGCTCGGGGCCCGGGCCGGGAGACGTCTCGGCCGGCGGTGCCGGCGCGGGGACCAGTGCTCCGCCCGGCGCCAGCGCCGCACCTTCGGCCGGCGCCCCTCCGTCGTCGGGCTCCGCCTCCTCGACAGGCAGGTCGGGCAGGGTGGGGATCATGGGCGCTTCCTCGTCCTCTTCCTTCGCCTCGAACGGGTTGATGCCGAAGGCGCTGGTCTTGCTGGCCCCGCGCAGGCCGATGTTCCCTTCCGTGCCGATCCAGAGCGGCAGGAGGTCCTCCTCGGTCACGTCCGGGATGCGGATGATGTGCGGCGTCAGGGTCAGGACGATGTCGGTCTGCTGCACGTTGGTCTCGGTGTTGCCGAAGATCCGCTTCAGGACCGGGACGTCGGAGAGCCCCGGCACCCCGCTCATCGACTTGCGCTCCTCCTCGCGGATCAGGCCGGCCAGGAGGTTGGTCTCCTGGTCCTTGAGCCGGATGGTCGTGTCGATCTCGCGCGTTCCGATGATCGGCTGGGTCAGCCCGCCGCCGGCGGAGATCTGCCCCGCCAGCGAGGAGACCTCGACCTTGAGCTTCAGCGTGATCTCCTTGTTGTGGTGCACGCGCGGCTCGACGTCGATGTTGATCCCGACGTTCTGGTAGGTGAACGAGGTGATCGGCACGCCGACCGTGCCGACGCCCGTCGAGGCGGCGTTGAAGGTGGTGGTCGGGATCGGGATCCGGTCGCCGATGCGGACCGTCGCCTTCTCTCCCTCGCTGACGCGCAGCTGCGGCTTGGCGATGACCTGGGCGTCGGCGTCGGTCTTCAGGAAGTTCACCACCACGCCGGGAATCGGGCCGAGCAGGTAGGAGCCGGCCTGCTTGAGCAGATCCAGGTTGTTCAGCGGCACCGAGGTGCCGCCCCCGTAGGTCAGGTTGAGCGACTTGCCGCTGCCTCCGCCGGGGCCGAACAGGTCGATCCCCAGGTTCTGCAGGAGGGTGCGGTTGATCTCCAGCAGCTCGATGTCCACGATCAGCTCGGACTTGGCCTTGTCGTTCGATTCGATGATCTTCGCCGCCACCTGGACCCGGTCGGGCGTGTCGCGGATGGTGATGGCGTTCAGGCGGTCGTTCTGCGCCAGCTGCCGCGCGTCGAGGAGCGTGCGGAGGAGGACCTGGACGTCCTTCACGTCGGCGTTCGACAGGTAGAAGGTCTGGATGACGAGGTCGTCGTACTCCTTGTGCTTCTGCTGGTTGTCGTCGGCCACGAGGATGGTGTTCTCGTCCCAGATCTTGAAGAAATGCTTGTTCATCGTCATCAGCGTGCCGAGCGCCTGCTCGAAGGTCACGTCGGCCAGGTCGATCGAGATCTTCTTGTTGAGGTCGACCCTCTCGTCGTAGATGAAGTTGATCCCCGAGGCCTTGCTGAGCGCGTCGTAAATCTTCTTCACCGTCTCGTCCTTGAAGCGCAGCACGATGGGGATGTTGGAGGCGGGGTTCAGGCGGGGGGCGACGCGCCCGGGTGCGGCCGCCTTGGCCTGGCGCTTCAGCTTCTCCATCTCGGACTCGTCCGCCTTCTGCTGCCTCTGCCACTCGGAGAGGGCCTTGGACAGCTCGTTGGCCGCGTACTGGTGCGACGGATCGAGGTAGACGGTCTGCTGGAACTCGGCGATGGCCCCCTCCATGCGGCCGGCCTTCAGGTAGGCCTGCCCCTTGGCGAAGTGCTCCTGCGCCGCCTTCATCTTGGCGCGCGCCAGGGCCACCTTGTAGCGTGTGCTCCCAGGATCGCTGGAGACCGCCTTGGAGAAGAGCAGGACCGCCCGGTCGTAGTTCAGGGCGGCCATCTCCTTCTCGCCGGAGCGATACACGCCCCGGCCGGTGGCGCAACCTCCGAGCGAGATCGTCAAGGCGAGGGCGGCGGCCAGGGCCCGGGAGGCCCGGCCCCGTCCGCCGGGCGGGCGGCCCCCTCGCGTCGATGTCCGGAATCCAGGCGGGTTCGCTTCGGTTTCCACCTCGTCACCTCCCCTCGTCGTCACGCTGTCGTCGCTCATCGTTCCAGTCTTAGTAGGAGCTGCTCATCGGCAGCGTCGTGGTCTCCCCCTTGAAGCGGGGATCGGTGTATCCGAACTTGATCGACTCGTAGCCGATCTCGAGAATCTTGAACTGGCCGCCGATCTTCTCCCCTTGGCGCACGAAGATCAAATCGGTGCCGTCGTGCAGGACGGCGATCTTGCTGTCCGACGGCCCGACATACCCGATGAACTTGTAGTTGATCGCGGGGGGCACGGGCTTGGTAGGCGGAGGGGGCGGCAGGCTCGCGATCCGCGTCTGCTCTGCCTGCTGCGCCGCAGTGGCCGCCGCCTGCTGCTGGCGCATGAGCTCCTCCTGGCGCTTGCGCTCCTCTTCCGCCGCCTTCCTGGCCGCTTCGATCGCCGCCTTCTCCTGCGCCGTCAGCGGAACCGGCGTGGGCGCCGGGATGGCCCCGAACTGGAAGATGTTCCGCCCGCTCGGATCGTAGGCCGGCCGCGGCGCCGTCAGGGCGGCCCAGTCGACCTTCGGTATGAGCTTCTCGAGCGTGGGCAGGTCGACGCGCGATCCGCCGCCGGGCGGCGCGGCCCCTCCGCCCGGCCCGGCGCCGCCGCCGAGGTTCTGCCACACGACGAAGGCGATCGCCACGAGGAGCGCCCCCAGGATCAGCTCCTTCTGCCGTGCCTTCAAAAGGGTCAGCATGACGCGCTCCGTGGCCTCACGCCGGCGCCGGCTTCGGCGCGGCGGCCTGCCGCGGCGCGTGGAACACGGTCGAGATCTTGATGGTCAGGCTCAGCATCGCCCCGCCCTCGCGCGCGCCGGTCAGCTCGACGCTGTCCACGATCAAAAGATGCTTCGACGACTCGATCCGGTTGATGAACTGCCTCAGGTTGGGATAGCCGCCGATCAGGGGGATGGTGATCTGGAACAGGGTCAGGCCGGCCCCCTGGATCTCCTCGGGGTTGTAGTCGATCGCCTCGGGATCGATGTGGAACTCGGTCGCGATGCCCCGGACCTCCTTCTGGATCGTGGTCATGCGGTCCATCTGGGTCCCGAGGAGGTTCTGGTAGAAGTCGTCCAGCCTGCGGGTCTGATCGTCGTAAGTCTGGATGTACTCCTGAATCTTTTCGACGCGCGTCATCGTGGTCCTCAGCTCGCGCGCGGCCGTGTTGCGGCGGTCTTCCAGGCTCTCCAGGGCCCGCAGCCTGGGCAGGTTGAAGAACAGGTAGAAGGCGAGGTTCAGGGCCAGGAGGCCGCCGAGCACCGCCCCCACGCGCCAGAGGTTCTCCCTCAGGTCGAAGCGCCGCCTGGGTTTCATGGCTTCTCCTGCCCCGCGACCAGCGGCTCTTCGCCAATCGGCTTCTCGGTCATCGGCTCCCCGCCGGCCACCGGCACGACGCGGTACTGGCCGTCGCCGCTGCGTTTGACCCGGAGTCCGGTCGCCTTCGTCAACGCGGCGAGGGCGTCCTTGATGTTCTTCCCCGACAGGTCGGCGGTCACCAGCGTGCGCGGGTCGATCGCCGGATCGATCTCGAGCTGCGCGCCGTGGGCGGCGGCCAGCGACTCGCACACGACCCGCAGCGGCTGCGCCCTGAACTTCAGGCGCACGTCGAGCCGCGTGGCCGGCACCGGCTCGGCGACATACGGGGGCCTCGTCCTCCGCGCCGGAGGGGGCCCCAAGTTCGGATCGCGGCGGACCGGCATGACCGATGCGAGGGGCGGCCGGGGCGCCTGCGACCCGTCCTGCCAGCTGGCCGGGGAGAGGACCCCCGGGATCCCGTTCCCGGCCCTGTCGGCCTGGGACCCGCCACCCGTTCCGTTGGGGGCGCCGTCGGAGCGCGGCGCGGCCGCGGGGGCGTGCTCCGCGGTCGGAGCCTTGGTCTCGCGGCCCCGGGCCGTCGGCTTCTTCGGCTTGCCGTCCTTCTCTTTCTCTTCGAGCGGCAGGGCGTCCGGGTAGATCCCGCCGGGCGCCACCACGCGCCTCGCCAGGACCTCGCCGTCGCGCGGCCGTCCGTCCCGGCCCACCGTGCCGAGAATCTTCGTGTCCGGGGCGGAGACGCCGGCCGGAGCGACGGCGACCTTGGGTGCCACCGCCGGGCCCGGGGCCGGCTTGTGTTCGCTGTCATCCGGCAGGGCGGCCGACGTCGCCTGGGCGACGACCGGGGCCTCGGGGCCGTCGATCGCCTTGCCCGGCAGGTAGTCGAAATTGAGCGCGAACGCGATTTCCGGCCGTCCGGGGTTGATCTTGCGCTCGCTCGAGGGGTAGACCCGGGTGAACATCGGCTTCGACTGCAGGGCGTCCTCGAGCGTGATGAGAGCTCCATGGCTCTTGGCGACCCCGTCCACCCGGATGACGATCCCCTCGCTGGCGATGTGCGGCCGGATGGCGGTCATCATGACTTCGTTGGGGATGACGTCCTCGAGCTTGTTGAACAGGAGCGTCCAGGAGAACGCCCGCTTGAGGATCTGATCGCCGGCGAACTGGCCGCGGCCCGAGAGCCGGCGGAAGTCGCGCGTCTGGATCTCCTTCGCGAGCTTGCGCTCCTCCGTCTGGAGCGCCGCGAGCCGCTG
>DATNEZ010000366.1:0-6614 GCA_035606645.1 Binatia bacterium | reverse complement strand
TCAGACTCTTCCCCAGGATCATGGGAATGACGAGCGCCGCGCCGGGAAGATGCGGCATGAACGACACGAGGCCGGTCAGCCCCGCGAACACCAGGGCGACCGGGAAGAACCACGCGAAGGCAATGAGGGCGTGCACGACGTCGTTCTTCCGCAGTCTGAAGGTGAAGCCCATCCCGTCGATCGGGCGGACCACCAGGAAGCAGAACAGCGCGAGATTCATCCCGAGGATCTGGCTGAACGCATGCGTCGGTGTCGGGATGCCGTGCTGCGACGGCTGCCAGGCGCGCGCGAGCGCCGACAGCTCGACCGGCAGGTACAGAAACGCAATGGTGAGCAGGTCGAAGCGGTTCGGACGCTCCCCCCGCCGCGCGGCCAGCGTGGCGAACAGGACCGGGAACGCGAGATAGGCGGGGATCAGGAGCGACTCCGGTATCCGCAGCCGCCCCGGGCCGAGCCCGTACAGGATGTAGACGGCCAGGAGCATCGCCGGGAAGAGAAGCCGGCTCTTCGCGGTGCGCTCGCGCAGCCACTCGACGTAGTGCTGCGAGGTGAACAGCAGGTACGACAGGAGCAGCAGGCCGAAGCTGACCACGGTCGACGACAGGTCGAACAGGCTGACCGGGATCGAGGCGAGGACCAGGAACGCCCCGAAGCTGACGATCAGTGTCAGGTAGAGGGCGTACCGGATCTCGACCGGGGGGTTGGATATGGAGAACTGTGTCGTTGGCTGGGCCATGCTCCTCCCGAGAACAATATTGTGACCGGCGATTCGCTTGCCGCACAGCCAAGATAGGAACATCTTGATGGACATGCAACGCCCGGCTGTCATCCAGGGCCCCGAGGTCTCCGGAACCTCGAACGCTTCGCGGAACCCCGGCGTCTCGCCGGGAGCCGGCGTCTCCGGGAGACCTGCCGTCTTCGGGACATCCGGCGTCTCCGGGAAGTCCGCCGTCCGGTGGCCGCTCTGGGAAATCCTGGGAATGTTCGGGGTGCTGATCTCCTACATCTGGGTCTGGGCCGGCGCCTTCGAGGGATCGTTCCCGCTGGTCGTCATCCTGTATTTCGGCCTGGGCCTGGCGGCCCACCTGCGGGCCGGGGAGGGGGCGGCGGACCTTGGAATCCGCACCGACAATCTCGGCCCGGCCGCCCGGAACGCGCTCCTGGCGACCTTGGCGATCGGCCTGGGGCTCGCTGCCGTCGGCGCCCTGTTCGGCACCCTCGACTACCCGCCCCTGCTGCTCTGGCCACACGCCCTGCGCGACGGGGTCGTCTGGGGGATGATGCAGCAGTACGGTCTGCTGTGCATTTTCTAACGGCGGTTCAGCGAGCTCTTTCCCCGGCATCGTGCCGTTCCGATCTGGGGCGCCAGCGCGGTCTTCTCCCTGCTCCACCTGCCGAACCCTTTCCTGACCCTGGCGACGCTGGCGGCGGGGGCCCTCTCCTGCTGGCTCTATCGCCGCAGGCCGAACCTGCTGGTCCTGGGGGTCATGCACGGGGTCGTCTCGTTCCTGATCGTGCACTCCCTGGGCAGCCCCATCACCATGGGGATGCGGGTCGGCCCGGGGTTCTTCCGCTTCATGGCGGGCCGGTAACGACGGCCTTCTTCTACCTCGTCGTCAACGCGTTCTAGGTCGTCGACGCGCTCTAAACAAACCGCGCTCCAAACAAACCGCCCGCCCGGGGCGTCGAGGACGACACCTCCGGGCGGGCGTTGCGGCCGCTCAGGCGGCGGCACTGGCAATTGCGACCAGTGCTCAGGCGGCCGGCTTGAGCGCTGCTCTGCCTTCAGTCGTGATCGTCCGGACCGTGGTGGTGCGGCCGGCCGTGATCCCTGTCCCGGTCCCGATCCCCGTCCCTGTCCCTGTCCCGGTCCCCGTCCCTGTCCCAATCACGCTCGTGGCCCCTGTCTCTCCCGTGCTTCCCATGACGATAAGGACGGCCGTGCTTGTCGGCGACGACGTAGGCAACCGACCTCCCCTGGCCACGGTACCGCGCCATCTCATAGGGCCGCACGCGGCAGGCCCGGGCGCCGACCTGCAGCTGCACCAGCCCGACGATATCGCTGTCGTTCATGCGGTAGCCCCGGCGGTTCCTCTTCCAGTGCCCCCACGCGTTGCCGTATGGAGGACCGGGGTCGCGGTCTATCCCGCGGAACAGCACGTCGTACCTCACGCCGACGCGGTCGAAGATCACGCCCCAGGACATCCCTCGCGCCCGCATGTCGACGATGTAGGCGGGCGGCCGGCCGCACTCGTGGGCGAGGAACAGCACGACCGGAAGGTCCGCCTCGACGTAGCGCAGGCGCGGCAGGACCGGCTCGAGGTCGCGCCGGCTGTAGCCGTAGTTGTCGACCGCGACATTCAGGAAGAACTGATTGTCGTTGCTGACGTTGTCCATGCTGAACAGGAAATCGAACGACGTCCGGGCGCGCGCCGGGTTCGGGATGGCGCACAACACGAGCGCCAGGACGGCTCCGAAGATGGTGCTGGCTCGAAGTCGCTTCATGGGTTCCTCCCTCCTCAACTCGATTTGACGCACACGCTGACTAGAGCAAACGCGATGCCATTCGGACTGGCAGGAGAAAATCGGCGGAAACGTTGAAGTTTCAAGCAGTTTCGCGGGCGCGGACAAAAAATCGGCGCGTGGCCCGCCAATGCGGCGCCCATCCGATGTCACGTTGCGGGGACAGGGATGCGCCACGATCTACGCGCGGCCAGCCCGGACGTTTTCGATGCGCGCAGCGATTTCCATGGACGCAGCAATGGAGGGTTCGGGCAGTGGCCGCGGGCCGACGGGGCTATGGGCGCGCGGCGTTTCCGAGCTCGGCGCGGACCCACTCCGCGTCCCCCAGCCGCCAGCCGCCTCCCAGGGACTTGTACAGATCGACCAGCGTGGCGAGCCGGTCGAAGCGGGTGCGGGCGAGGGCATTCTCCGCGGGAAAGAGCTGCTGCTGCGCCTGGAGGACTTCGAGGTAGTCCGAAAGGCCGGCGAGGTAGCGGGAATTCGACAGGCGGACCGCCTCGCGGTAGGCGGCGACCGCACGGGCCTGTTCCGTCTCGGAGTCGGCCAGCTTCTGGTACGCGACCAGGGCGCTCGAGACCTCGGAAAAGGCGTTCGTCACGCTCCGCTCGTAGTCCACCCTGGCCTGCTCCCATCGGGCGAGCGCGGCACGGTGCTGATTCCTGAGGCGGCGTCCCTGGAAGAGGGGGCTCAGGAAACCGCCGCCGACCGACCAGGTCTTCCCCTCGCCGAACAGGTCCGACACCTGGGGCGCGACACCCCCCAAGGCTCCGGTGAGGCTGATGGTCGGGAAGAAATCGGCGACGGTCACGCCGACGTCGGCGTTGGCGGCGATGAGCTGCTGCTCGGATTGGCGAACATCGGGGCGGCGCTTGAGGAGGTCGGAGGTGAGCCCCGCCGGGACCTGCTGCGGCAGCGGCTGGTCGTTCAGCGCGGCGCCACGCGGGATGTCGGCCGGACTCCTTCCGAGCAGGAGGCCGAGGAGGTTCTCCTCCGCGACGATCTGCCGCTCCAGATCGGGGATGCTGGCGGTCGTCGTGGCCAGCGAGGCCTCGGCGCTCGAGGTCTCGAGGGCCGAGGCGGCCCCCGCCTCGAGACGGCGGCTGAAGAGAGCATGGGTCTCCTTGAACGCCGTCGCGGTCCGCCGGGCGATCTCGAGCTGGAGGTCCAGCTCTCGCAGCCTGAAGTAGCTCGTGGCCACATCGGAGACCAGCGAGAGCAGCACCCCGCGGCGGGCCTCCTCCGTGGCGAGGTAGCGCGCAAGGGCCGCCTCGTTCAGGCGCCGGATGCGCCCCCAGAGATCGATCTCCCAGGACAGCCCGAGATTGACGTCGTAGAGATTGACCGGCTGGGTGACCGGAGAGGTGAACCCCGAACGCCGGCTGCGCGACCAGCCTCCGTCGGCCTGGATCGCCGGAAAGTACCCGGACCGCGCGATGCCGGCGTTCGCCCGCGCCTCCTCGACCCGCGCGGCGGCCAGGCGGACATCGAAGCCGTTCCGCAGCGCCTCGTCGATCAGGGACTGCAGGGCCGGGTCCTGGAAGATCTGCCACCATGCCTCGTCGGCGATCGAGGCGCTCTCGGCGGCGAGCGGCGCGGACCCGGCCGACGCCGTGCCGGGCTCGGTTGACGCCGCGCCGGGCTCGGACGATCCCGCGCCGGCAGGAGGGGCCTGGCCGCGGATCTGCTCGGGAACCGTGACGGGCGGCCGCTGATAAGCGGGCCCGGCGGCGCAGCCGGACATCAGAAGACCTGCGGCCAGCGCCCAGGCGAACCGGATGGACGGGCTCATTCGATCACCTCCCCGACGGAACCGGCCCCGGCGGCGACGGGAGCGGGACGCCCGTGCCCGGCGCGGAAGAACGCCACGCGGTCGAGCACTCTCTCCTGGAACCGTTCCAGGTAGAGGTAGATGACCGGCGTGATGTACAGGGTGATGAACTGCGACACGACGAGCCCGCCGACGATGACCAGGCCGAGCGGCCGGCGCGTGGCGCCGTCGGCGCCGAAGCCGACCGCGATCGGCACGGCGCCGATGACGGCCGCGAGCGTCGTCATCAGGATCGGCCGGAACCGGTCCATGCTGGCGTCGTGGATCGCCTTCTCGGCGGTCTCGCCGGCGGCGACGCGCTGGCGCGCGAAGTCGACGATCATGATGCCGTTCTTCTTGACGATCCCCATCAGCATGAACATGCCGACGAAGGCGTACAGGGACGCCTGCTGGCCGAACACCAGCAGGGTCAGGAGCCCGCCGACCAGCGCCGTCGGCAGGGTCGAGAGCACGGTCAGCGGGTGCACGTAGCTCTCGTACAGGATGGCCAGGATGACGTACATGACGAACACGGCGAGCGCCATCAGGATGGTCAGGTCGCGGACGGTGTCGCGGAAGGTCAGCGCCTCCCCCTGCAGGCCGGCGCGCACGGTCGGCGGCACGATCTGGGCCGCGGCGCGGTCGATGAAATCGGTCGCGTCGCCGATGGCGACCCCGGGTTTCAGATTGAAGAACACGGTCACGCTGGTGAACTGGTTCAGGTGGTTGACCGCCTGCAGCCCGAGCGTCGGCTTCCAGGTCACCAGCGCATCGAGCGGCACCTGCCTCGTCCCGTCGTCCGACTTGATGTACAAGAGCGACAGGTCCTGGGGCTTGCTGCGCGCGTCGTCGGCGACCTCCAGGATGACCTGGTACTGGTCCTGCGGCTTCTTGATCAGGTAGAGGTAGTTCTGCGAGTAGGCGTTTCGCAGGAGCTCGAGGATGCGCGACTCGCTCACGCCGTACGTTTTGGCCTGGTCGCGCCTCAGCTCGATGTCGAGGCCGGGGGTGTTGCTGAAGTAGTCGGACGACAGGGTCAGGAAGCCGGGGAATTCGCGGAGCTTCCCCACGAGCTTCGTCGCGGCGTCGTACACCTCGGCGGGATCGACGCCGGACAGGGCGAAGGCGTACTGCCCCTGGTTCTGGTTGGTCGCGCCGGTCGAGATCTCGAGGACCGGGAACGGCCGCAGGAACGGGAAGACGCCGGGGATGGAGCCGAGCTTCCCCATCAGCTCTCCCGCCACGTTCTGGATCGGCGGGCGGGTGTCGGGCGGGTTCAGGAACGACAGGACGAGGCCCTGGTTGGACGACAGGAAGCGGCCGTTGCCGGTCATGGTCATGGTGGCGCGGACGTTCGGGTCCTGCCGCAGGACCTCCTCGGCCTGGTTCTGCAGCGCGCGCATCTGCTCGGGGGACGACCCCTCGCGGCCGATCATGACGCCCCAGATGAAGCTGCTGTCCCCCGGCGGCAGGAACGCCTTCGGGACCGCGACGAACAGCCCTACGGTGCCGAGGAGGCAGACGACCCAGATCAGGGCCGACACCCAGCGGTGGCGCAGGAACCACCAGAGGGTCCGGCCATAGAACCCCAGCCAGCGCTTTTCTGCCCCGCCGATCACGCGCTCCATCCAGGTCTGCTTCGTTCCGTGGCCGCGCTCCTTGAGGAGCCGGGCGGTCATCAGGGGGGTCAGGGTCAGGGACACGAGCCCCGAGGCCAGGATCGAGACGACGATGGTGACGGCGAACTCGCGGAAGATGCGGCCGACGAGCCCCGACATGAACACGAGCGGGATGAAGACCGCCGCCAGCGACACGGTCATCGAGACGATGGTGAAGCTGATCTGGCGGGCGCTGGTGAGGGTCGCCGCCAGCGCCTTCTCCCCTTCCTCCATGCGGCGGACGGTGTTCTCCAGGAACACGATGGCGTCGTCGACCAGGAAGCCGATGGCGAGCGTCAGGGCCATCAGGGTCAGGTTGTTGAGGCTGTACCCGAGCGCCCGCATCGCGACGAAGGTGAGGAGCAGCGACATGGGCAGGGCGACCGCGGGGATCAGGGTGTCGCGGACCCGGCCGAGGAAGACGAAGATCACGATGACCACCAGGGCGAAGGCGATGAGCAGGGTCTCCTGCACGTCGGCGACCGAGTTCACGATGGAGCGCGAGCGGTCGTAGATCGGCGTCACCCTCACCGACCCGGGGAGCTCGGCACTTACCTGAGGCAGGAGGCTGCGGACGCTCTGCGCGACCTGCACGGCATTCGCGCCCGCCTGACGGTAGACCGCGA
>DATNEZ010000350.1:0-6771 GCA_035606645.1 Binatia bacterium | reverse complement strand
GGACCCCCAGCCGGCCGGAGTCGTAGAGGGCGTTCCGCAGGCGAATCGCCGCGCGGTAGGCCATCGCGGGAAGGTACAGCAGGGGCGCCACGGCCGGCGCGACGGCGAGCCGATCCGGGGCGGTCATGGCCGGGCGGCCTGAAGCCCGGTCGCCCGGGCGGGAGCCAGGACCTCCTCGACGAGGAGGATGGTGCGGTCGAGGGCTCCGCGGTTGGTCTCCACGACCCGCCGCGCCATGGTGGCCGAGACGGCGTAGCCGGCGCGGTCGGAGACCAGGCGCAGCAGAAGGTTCCCCAGCTCCTCCCCGTCGCGGGCCACGAAGCCGGCGCCCGCCTCCGTCAGCGCCTCGGCCGCGGCCCGGAAGTTCTCCATGTGGGGCCCGAACAGGACCGGCCTGCCGGCCGCCGCCGGCTCGAGGATGTTGTGGCCTCCGCGCGGCACGAGGCTGCCGCCGACGAACACGAGATCGGCTGCGGCGTAGATCGCCGGAAGGACCCCCATGGCGTCGAGCACCAGCACGTCGAACCGCGGGGGGGCCAGGCGCGCGTCCGCCCCGGCGCCCGGAGCCCCGGAGCCGTCCGCCGCAAGACGGCTCCACAGCAGCACGGCATGCCCGGCCTCGCGGGCCAGGCGCTCCGCCGCGGCGAAATTCTCCGGGTGCCGCGGGGCCAGGACCAGCCGTGCCGAGGGCCGGGAGCGGCGCAGGGCCGCGAAGGCCTGAAGGACGGGCCGCTCTTCTCCCGCGGCCGTGCTGCCCGCCACGAACAGCGGCGCGCCGTCGTCGAGCCCCAGCCTCAGGCGCACGCCGCGCCGATCGTCCGGCGGAGGATCGAGATCGAATTTCAGATTGCCGGTGACGCGCACCCGCCGCGGGTCCGCCCCGAGGCGGACGATGCGATCCGCGTCCTCCCGGGACTGCATGCCGAGCAGGCTCATGCCGGGGAGCGCCCGGCGCAGGAGGGGCGCCGCGAAGCGATAGCGCGGATAGGCGCGCGGCGAGATCCGGCCGTTCACCAGGACGACCGGCACGCCGCGCTCCGCCGCGAGCCGCAGTAGGTTCGGCCAGATCTCCGTCTCCAGGATCAGGATGGCCCGCGGCCGCAGGCGATCCAGGAGGCGCCCCATGGCGAAGGGGAGGTCGAACGGCAACGAGGCGATCGACTCGGGGGGCGGGGCGCCGCCCGATCCAGCGGCCGCCAGGGCGCGGCCGGTGGCGGTCGCCGTGGTGAGGTGGACGGCCACTCCGGGGAAACGCCGGCGCAGCGCCGCCAGGAGCGACAGGGCGAGACGGACCTCCCCGACCGACACGGCATGGATCCAGAATCCACCGGGCGCCGCTCCGGCCGGAAGGTACCCAAGGCGCTCCCGCACCGGGCTCGGCGAAGCCCGTTTCAATAACGTCATCAACATCTGGCAGGGGAGAACGACGGCCCAGGCTAGGACGAGCAGGCCCCCGTACAGGCGATACATGAGCAGCCAGTATAGTTCAGCGCTTTGACGGGCGTCAACGCGTCGCCGGGGCGGCCGCACCTCCCCGCGGCGCTCTTGTCCGCGGGGCGGCGACAACCCATATTGGGTAGGAATGACGACCTTCAGGTTGGTGGCGCGTCGCGGGGCGACCCCGTGACCCGGCCGGCGATTCTCCTGGTCAATCACGACAACGGCTCCCGGGCGCAGCTCCGGGAGCGCATCGCCGCGGTCTGCCCTCCGGGCATGGAGGTCGTGGCGGCCGGCTCGACGGAGGAGGCGCTGGGCGTTCTCTACACCCTGCGGGAGCAGCACCGGCCGGTCGAGCTCGTGATCGCCATCCAGGGAATGCCCGGCATCCCCGGCGGCCGCTTCCTCGAGATCGTCAACGCCCAGTTCCCGGGTGTGGGAAAGATCCTCCTGTCGGACACGCCGAGCCTGGACGAGGCGATCTACGCCCTGAACAACGCCGGCCTCGACAAGTACATCCCCACCCCCTGGGATCCGGAAGACGTCAAGTTCACCATCACCGCCCTGCTGCGCCAGCGGGAGATGAAGCTCCTCAACGAGAAGCTCCTCGCGGACCTTCAGGTGAGAAACTCCCAGCTCACCACGGCCCTCGGGAACCTCGAGCAGGCCCGGAGCGACATGGAGCATTCCTACATCCAGACGGTGGAGTCCCTGGCCATCGCGCTCGAGGCCAAGGATCGCTACACCGCGGGCCACTCGCAGCGCGTGTCCAAGTTCGCCCGGCTGATCGCCCGCTCCCTGGGCCTGCCCAAGGAGGAGGTCTCGATCGTCGCGCAGGTGGCGCTCCTGCACGACATCGGCAAGATCGGCATGATGGACAAGATCCTCAACAAGCCCTCCAATCTCACGCCCGAGGAGCGCGAGGCGATCAAGTCCCATCCCGTGATCGGCGCGCAGATCCTGATGCCCGTGTCCACGTTCTCCAAGCACGTGGCCGGCATCAAGCACCACCACGAGATGTACGACGGGTCCGGCTACCCGGATCGCCTGAAGGGCAAGGACATTCCGCTGCACGCCCGCATCGTCTGCCTCGCGGACGCCTTCGACGCCATGACGTCGACGCGCCCCTACCGGGTCGGCCTGCCGATGGAATTCGCGATCCAGGAGATGAGGAAGCTCGCCGGAATCCAGTTCTGCCCGGAGTGCGTGGAGGCCTTCGTCCGGGTCCTCAAGACCGTCGGTGTCGCCGGGGAGGAGGGGGCGGACGCCGCGCCGCCCGCGGCCGCTCCGGGCGCCGGGGCCCCCGTCGCGGGCCGCGACGAGACGACCGAGGACGCCTCCGGCCCGTTCCGCGACGTCGACCTGCCCACCGGCACCTCCAACTAGCCGACATTCGGCACCCGACTTGACTTACGGCCTCCGCGGGCGTAGGATATTATTCGCTATATATATAAGGTTTATATAAGAGGAGCGCGATGCCAGGGCACAAGAAGATCCGGACGTTCACGGCCACCGAGCAGGATCTCGTCATGCTCGAGACCGTGGCGCGTTACCACGGCTTCTCCAAGAGCGGGACGATCACCAGCCTGATCAAGAAGGAATTCTGGCGTCTGTTCCCGCGCGGCACGCGCACCGTCAGGCCCGATCGGGGGGCGCGGCTCACCGAGCGGGCATCCGGCGCCGGCGGTGGGACATGAAGAGCGCTCAGGCGGTCGCGGACGTGGTCACGATCGCGGAGGAGGGCATCCCGGCGCATTGGCGCGTCGCCGATCCGCTCGAGGCCGCCCGGACCATCGCGCGGATCCGTTCCCTGGCGCGATCGCGCAACGCCGTGCTCCTGGCGCACAACTATCAGCTGCCGGCGGTGCAGGAGGCGGCCGACTTCGTGGGGGATTCGCTGGGCCTGGCCCTCGAGGCCCAGAAGACGGGCGCGGAGGTGATCGTCTTCTGCGGCGTCCACTTCATGGCCGAGTCGGCCCGGATCCTCAACCCGGGCAAGACCGTCCTCCTGCCGAACCTCTCGGCCGGCTGCGCCCTGGCCGATTCGATCACGCCGGAGTCGCTGCTGCAGTGGAAGGAGCGCTTCCCGGACCACACGGTGGTGACCTACATCAACAGCAGCGCGGAGGTGAAGGCCCTCTCCGACATCTGCTGCACGTCGGCGAACGCCGTCTCGGTGGTCCGCAGTTTGCCCGGGAAGAAGGTCCTGTTCACGCCCGATCGGAACCTGGGGCGATGGGTCGCGCGCCAGGTCCCGGAGAAGGAGATGGTGATCTACGACGGCGTCTGCCCGACGCACGACGTGCTGCGCGACGCCAGCGTGGACAAGGTCAAGGCCGGCCACCCAGGCGCGGTCGTGATCGCCCACCCCGAGTGCCGCGAGGACATCCTGGCGATGGCCGACGAGATCTGCTCCACCTCGGGGATGATGGACGCCGTGGCCCGCCACCCGGAGGCCCGGACCTTCATCGTGGCCACCGAGTGGGGGCTGCTGCACCAGCTGAAGAAGCGGTTCCCGGACCGCGAGTTCATTCCGGCCGACGGCTGCATCGGCTGCCGACTCCACTGCCCGTACATGAAAATGATCGACCTCGAGGCCCTCGAGCGCTCTCTCCGCGAGAACGTTTTTGAAATCACGGTGGACGAGGAGGACGCCCGCCTGGCGCGCCGGGCCCTCGAGCGCATGATGGCGGTGCCGCGCGACCGCTGAGGGACTCCCGGCGCCGACCGAAAGCACCTAATTGCTGCGGTTTGGTTGACTCTGCGCACGGCCGCTCCCTATAATCCATTCGCCCGTGTTTCTCCGCTCGTCGCGGCCCGCGGTCCCGGAGGCAGGCGATCCCGGCTCAAAGATGACGGCCCCCCCCAGCCCACCGAAGACTGACGCGGCCCGGCGGCCCCCCACGCGCAAGATCGTCTACTGGTTCCTGCTGGTCCTGGCGGCGATGGGGCTCCTGCCCCTGGGAATTACCGCGAACAAGCTGATCAGCTACAGCCGCGAGGCGCTGGTGACCTCGCAGCAGGAGGTGCAGCTCCAGGTGGCCGCCTCCATCGCCCGCCAGCTGAATGCCGCGGTGGAGAGCGTGAGGCTCCAGATGGGGCGCCTGTCCGAGGTCCTGGGAGCGCTCCCGAAGGCGCCGGGATCGGCGGGCGGCGGACGGATCGCCGCCGATCGGTCCCTGATGGAGAGGCTCCTCGGGTCCGACCTGCTCCTGGTGCGCTACACGCCGAAGGACGCCGACCCGATCGAGGCCCGCCAGCCCGGCTTCCCGCGGACGGCCGTGGACGACGCCATCCGGGAGGGGGTCGGCGCGGCGCTGCGCGGCGACCAGGACGTCAGCGATCCGGTGGTGCTCGACACCGACCAGGGACGGCACGCCGTCCTCGTCGTGACCGTCCCCGTGGTCCTGGCGGGGGCTCCGGCCGGGGCCCTCACCGGCATCGTGGACTTCGCCGCGTACTGGGACCCGGTGGTCGGCGGACGTCGCGCCAGCTACGTCATCTACGCGCTGGACAGCCAGGGACGCCTGATCGCGGCGCAGGACGAGGAAGGAGTCCTGAAGCGCGGCGACCTGAAGAGCTTCGGCGTCGTGCAGGACTGCCTGCGCGCGGGCGGCCACTCGGCCCTCACCGCGGAATACCTTCTCTCGATCGACGGCAGGAACGTCCCGACCATCGCCTCGTGCGACACCACCAGCCAGGGCTGGAAGATCTTCGTGCAGATCGAGAAGACCCAGGCCTACGCCACGGTCAACCAGATGATCCAGACCACCCTCTTCTGGGCCGGGCTGGCGGTGGCGCTGGCGCTCGTTCTCGCCTACCTGCTGGCCGCGACCGTCACCCGCCCGATCAAGGCGCTGGCCGCCGGCACGGAGGCGTTCGCCAAGGGGCAGCTCGACCACCGCGTCGACATCGGGAGCCGCAACGAGCTCGGGGCCCTCGCCGGCAACTTCAACACGATGGCCGACCAGATCCAGAACTACATCCAGCGGCTGAGCGCCCTGGTCACCATGAACAGCGAGCTGTTCCTCGGCACGGTCAAGGCCCTCTCCGAGGCCATCGACGAAAAGGACCCGTACACGCGCGGCCACTCGGAGCGGGTCAACGCCTACGCCGTCCTCCTCGCGAAGCAGCTGGGGCTCCCGAAGAAGGAGATCTACGAGGTCCACATCTCGTCGCTGTTCCACGACATCGGGAAGATCGGCATCGAGGACAAGATCCTGCGCAAGCCCGCGGCCCTGACCGACGAGGAATACACCGTCATGAAGCAGCATCCGAACAAGGGATACCAGATGCTGTCGAAGATCAAGGCGATGAAGGACATCCTTCCGGGCATCCGGCACCATCACGAGCGCTGGGACGGCACCGGCTACCCGCTGGGGATGAAGGCGGAGCAGATCCCGATGGCGGCGCGCATCGTGGCGGTGGCCGACTCGTTCGACGCCATGACCACGAACCGGCCCTACCAGAAGGCGATGCCGTTCGAGAAGGCCATCGCGCGCCTGTTCGAGCTGAGCGATCGCGCCTACGACCGCCGCGTCGTGACCGCCTTCTCCGAGGCCTACAAGGCGGGCGTCTTCAAGGAGCCCGCCAAGGCGGCCGCGTACCAGGAAATGTGAAACGCACCTACCGCGCCGTCCTGTTCGACCTCGACGGCACCCTCACCCCGGTCCGCAGCGTCTGGCAGCACATCCACGAGAAGCTGGGGCTGTGGGACGCGGAGGCCCACCGGCACCAGGTGGCCTTCGAGCGCGGCGACATCTCCTACGAGGAGTTCTGCGCGCGGGACGCCGCCCACTGGAAGGGGATGTCCGAGGGGGACCTGCGGGCCATCACGGAAGCGATCCCCTACCGCCCCGGCGTGCGCGAGTGCGTCGATCTCCTGAAGGAGGCCGGGCTCGTCTTCGGGGTGATCTCCACCGGCCTGACGCTCCTTGTCGAGCGGGTGAACCGCGACCTCGGCCCCGCCTACGCCATCGCGAACCGGCTCGTCACGAAGAATGGCGTCCTGACCGGGGAGGTCAAGGTGAACGTGGAGCACGGCCGGAAAGGGGAGGCGGTCGACCTGTTCTGCGGGCAGTTCGGGGTAGACTACCGGGAGGTCATCACGGTGGGGGACAGCGAGGGGGACATCTCGATGTTCGAGCACTCGGGATACTCCATCGCGTTCAACCCGGCGAGCGAGGCGACCGCCCGCGCCGCACGCGCGGTCGGCCGGGGAGAGTCGCTCCTTTCGATCGTCGATCTCCTCCCGGTGGACCGGCTGGCGCCGCAATGAGCGCGGGCCCGAAGTGCACGGGGCACCCGATAAGGAGACAGCGATGAGCGATGACA
>DATNEZ010000340.1:0-6032 GCA_035606645.1 Binatia bacterium | reverse complement strand
GTGCAACTTCCCCGCGAAGAACATCGATCGAGACTCCCTGCGCCGCATCCTCGAGGGGGGCTTCAGCAAGATCAAGGAGGCCGGGGCAACGCTGGTGGGAGGCCACACCGTCCGGGACGACGAGCTGAAATACGGGCTCTCGGTCACGGGGCTCATCCACCCGAAGCGGATCCTCACGAACGCCGCCGCCCGCGCGGGCGATCACCTGGTGCTCACCAAGCCGGTCGGAACGGGCGTCATCGTCACGGGATATCGCCGCGGGCTGGTGGATGACGATCTCCTGCTGCGCGCCGTGAACTGGATGGCCACCCTCAACCGGGTCGCCTGCGAAACCATGCTCGAGTTCGACTCCCACGCCTGCACCGACATCACCGGATTCGGCCTGAGCGGCCACGTTCTCGGCATGTGCAAGGGGAGCAACGTCCGCATGCGCATCCGCTACGACGACGTGCCGAAGTACCCGGAGAGCCTCGAGCTCATCGCGCAGGGGGTCGCCACCTCGGTGACCGCCTCCAACCTGGAGGTGGTCAAGGACCTCCTGACCTTCTCGGGGAACTTCACCGAGGAGGACAAGTGGCTCGTCGTCGACCCGCAGACCTCCGGAGGACTGCTGGTGTCGCTCCCCGCCGATCAGGCGCCGAAGCTCGTCGCCCGGTTGCGCGAGCGCGGCAACCAGGTCGCCGCAGTCATCGGCGAGGTGGTTCCTTCCGAGGGGAAGCCGGGGCTCGAGTACATCAGGTAGCCCCGACGATCAGAGGGTCGACATCGGGTCCACGTCGATCGCCACCCCCGCGGCGCGGACCGGGTCCCGTTCGAGCTCGGCAAGCGCCTCCCCCAGGGCTTCCTGCATCTCCTTCCGGCTGCCGGCCTTCACCAGGAGCTGCATGCGGTACTCCCCTCGCAGCCGCTCCAGGGGGGCCGGCGCCGGACCCATGATCTGCAGACGGCGCCCCGCCGGTTTCCGCAGAATCTGCCCGACGCGCGCCGCCCCGGCCCGCGCCCGGTCCTCCGACCGGTCCGTGACGACAAGGCTCGCCAGCGAGGAGTAGGGCGGGTAGTTCATGGCCCGCCTGTAGGCCAGCTCCCTGGCCGCGAAGCCGGTGAAATCGTGCTCGCAGGCGAACCGGATGGCGTGATGGTCGGCGTAGTAGGCCTGCACGATCACCTCCCCTTCGCGCTCGCCACGGCCGCTGCGCCCCGCCACCTGGGCCAGGAGCTGGAAGGCCCGCTCCCCCGCGCGGAAGTCCGGCAGGCCGAGCAGGGCGTCGGCGGCCAGGACGCCCACCAGGGTCACGTTCGGGAAATCGTGTCCCTTGGCGATCATCTGCGTGCCGAGAAGGATGTCGATGTCCCCGCGCTCGACCCGGTTGAGCAGCGCCTCCACCGAGCCCCGCCCGCGCGCCGTGTCCCGGTCCAGGCGCTCGACCCTCGCCCCCGGAAGCGCCGCCTTCAGGACGTCCTCCAGCCGCTCGGTCCCGGTCCCTCCGAAATGCAGGTGGCCGCTCCGGCAGGACGGGCAGGCCGCCGGCACCTCCCGGCTGGCGTCGCAGTAGTGGCAGCGCAACCGCCGCTGCCGCAGATGCAGGGTCATCGGGATGCTGCAGTCACGGCACTGGATCTGCTCTCCGCAGGAACGGCACAGGGCGAAGGTCGAGAAGCCCCGGCGATTCAGGAGCACCAGGCTCTGCTCGCGGCGCCGCAGCCGCTCCTCGAGCCCCTGGAGCAGGCGGCGGGACAGGATCGACTCGCGCCCGGTCTCTTCGAATTCCTCCCGCATGTCGACCCGCGTCACCGGCGGCAGCCCCGCGCTGCCGATGCGGTCCGGCAGGGTGAGCAGCCGGTAGCGGCCGCGCCGCGCCTGGAAGAAGGTCTCCATGGACGGGGTGGCCGACCCCAGCACCACCACCGCCCCCGCCATCTTGCCCCGCATGATCGCCAGGTCGCGGGCGTTGTAGCGCGGGTGCTCATCCTGCTTGTAGGACGCGTCGTGCTCCTCGTCCACCACGATCAGCCCCAGGTCGGGGATCGGGGCGAACACGGCCGAGCGCGCCCCGAGGACCACGTGGGCGCGGCCGGCGCGGATGCGCCGCCACTCGTCATAGCGCTCTCCGTCCGTCAGGCCGGAGTGCAAAAGGGCCAGGATCTCTCCGAAACGCGATCGCATGCGCCTGGCCAGGAGCGGTGTCAGGCCGATCTCGGGGACGAGGTACAGCGCCCGGCGTCCGGCGCCTACCGCCGTCTCGATCGACCTGAGATAGACCTCCGTCTTGCCGCTCCCGGTGATGCCGTGCAGCAGGCAGGTCGTGAATCGACCGGCCGCGAGGGCCTCCCGGATCGCCTCGATCGACCTGCCCTGGTCGGGCGTGGGCGTCACTTCGGGACTGACCAGGACCGGCATCTCCAGCGACACCGGGAGCCGCGGGCTCTCCCTGGATTCGATCTGGAGGAGGCCGCGGCGCTCGAGGAGGCGCAGGGAGGTCCGGGCCGCCCCGGCGCGCCTCAGGAGCTCCGGCACCTCCAGCCGGCCCCCCGCCCCCGACAGGGTGTCCAGGATGAGCCGCTGCCGCTCTCCCCGCGCCCCCTCGCTCGAGCGCAGGACCGCGTGCTCTTCCATGTGAGGCTTCGGCCCCGCGGAGGCCGCGATCTCCCCCACCTCGAGGAGCCCCGCCTTCGCGAGGCGGGTCAGGTCGCGCGGCTTGAACAGGGGCCCGATCCGCCGCTTCAGGTCCTCCAGGCGGATCGCGGCCCCGCGCTCCGAGGTGAACTCCGCCACGACCCCGAGGATGTCGCGCGCCGCCGGCTCGGTGGCCACGGCCGGGAGCGAGGGGTCGCGCAGGAGGTCCCCTCCTTGGAGGAGCGCGGCGCGGCCCTCGGGCGTGATCGCCACCACCCGGCGCACTACCGCCCGCATGCCGGGCAGGGCGCACCGGATCATCTCGCCGAGGGAGGCGAGGTAGTAGTCGGCGGCGAAGCGGCAGAGCCCGAGGATCGCCTCGTCCAGCACCGGCTCGGGGTCGAGCACCTGCTCGATCGGCTTCAGGGTTCCCGCGAACCCGCGCGGGTCGCCGCCTTCGACCACGTCCAGGAGATAGCCGGTCACCTTGCGGCGGCCGAACGGCACGACGACGCGAACGCCGCGCCGGCATCGCGGGGCGAGGGAGGGGGGAATCGAGTAGGAAAACAGGCGGCGCACCGGTCGCGGGACGGCGACCGAGGCGACGAGGAGGCTCATCTAGGAGTGTGTCCTGTCCGCTTTCAGCTCGGCGATCACCTTCTTCATGTCGTCCCAGACCTCCCGCTTGGCGGCCGGATTGCGCAGCAGGTAGGCCGGGTGGAACGTCGGCATGACGCGGATGCCGTCGAGATCGTGGAACGATCCGCGCAGGCGGGTGATGGTGTCCCGCGTGCCCAGGACCGTCTGCGCCGCCGGCGTCCCCAGGCAGACGATGACGCGCGGCCTGATCGCCTGGACCTGCTGGAACAGGAAGGGGGAGCACGTGGCGATCTCGTCGGGCAGCGGCGTGCGGTTCTCGGGCGGCCGGCATTTCACCACGTTGGCGATGTAGACCTCCTCGCGCCTCATGCCCATGGACTCGATGATCTTCGTCAGGAGCTGACCGGCCCGGCCGACGAACGGCTCCCCCTTCAGGTCCTCGTCCGCCCCGGGACCTTCTCCGATGAACATCACCCTGGCGGCCGGGCTGCCGACGCCGAAGACGATCTGCGTCCTCTTGCTGCACAGCCCGCAGCGCGTGCACTCGCCGAGGTCCTCGCGGATCAGGCGGAGCGCGGCCGCCGGGTCGGACGCCTCGGGCGCCCGGATCGAGGCCAGGGGCGATGCGGCCGGCCCTCCGCCGCGCCCGGTCTTGCGCGGTTTCGCGCCGGACGCCCCATCCGCCGTCTCCGGCGGTCCGCCGAAGAGCCCCGCCTGGAGCGCGGGCCCCGCGGGGCCCTCCTCGGCGTCCCGATCGGGGGGCCGGGGTGTGCTGCTCGTCCCCGAGGGGGCCGGCCGCGCCGGCATCTCGTCCACTCCCAGGATCCGGAGCCACTCCAGCCGGGCCTTGAGCGACTCCCGCTCGCGCGTCACGACGCCGTCCTGCCCGGGGCGTCGGATCGCCCCTCGCGTGCCGGCAGGAGGGGCTCGGCCAGGTCGAGCAGGGCGGAGGCCATCGCGTCCTTCGACATGAGCCCCAGCTCGATCGCCCGGCCCTGCCGATCGAGGACCAGGGCGCGGTTCGTGTCGGCCTCGAACCCCTCCCCCTCCTTCCCGATCCGGTTGGCGACGATCAGATCGAGATTCTTGCGGTGCAGCTTCTTCAGGGCGTTCGCCTCGAGGTCGCCGGTCTCGGCCGCGAACCCGACCAGGACCTGTCCCGGCTTCTTGCGGCGCCCCAGCTCCTCCAGGATGTCCGGGGTCGGCAGGAGGCGCAGGAGAATGGCCCTGTCCGCCACGCTCCCCTGTCGCGCCTTGCGGCGCAGGACATCCTTCTTCACCTTTCCGGAGGCGCGCACCTCGGGACGGTAGTCGGCCACGGCCGCGGCCTTCAGCACCAGGTCCGCGCCCTGGGCCTGGTTGAGCGCGGCGCGGAACATCTCCTCCGCCGTGCCCACCCGCACCAGGTTGACCCCCGCCGGGGCCGCGAGGTGGGTCGGCCCGCAGATCAGGGTGACCTCCGCGCCGCGCCGCAACGCCTCGGCGGCCAGCGCGAACCCCATCTTGCCGGTGGACGGATTGCTGATGAAGCGGGCCGGATCGAACGGTTCCCGGGTGGGCCCGGCGGTCACGAGGACGCGGCGTCCTTCAAGCGACCCCGAAGTTTTTTTTTACCCGTCCCCAGCGCCGCCGCGACGATGCTCTCGGGGTCGGCCATCCGGCCGATCCCCTCGTCGCCGCACGCCAGGGACCCCGCCTCCGGCTCGAGGACGCGGACACCGCGCCCCTTGAGCAGCGTCAGGTTCGCTTGCGTCGCCGGGTGCTCCCACATCCACACGTTCATGGCCGGGGCGACGAGGACCGGGGCGGTGACGGCCAGGTAGAAGGTGCTCAGGAAATCGTCCGCGATGCCGTGCGCGAACTTCGCGAGGATGTCGGCCGTGGCCGGCGCCACCAGCATGAGGTCGAGCCCCTTGGTCAGGGCGATGTGCTGGATGTCGGCGCCCCGCGTCAGGTCCCACTGGTCGGTGATCACGTCCTGCCCGCTCAGGGTCTGCAGCGTCAGGGGGGTGATGAACTGCCGCCCCCCCGCGGTCATGATGACGTGCACCTCCGCGCCGGCCTTCACGAGGCCTCGGACGATCTCGGCCGCCTTGTAGGCCGCGATGCCGCCGCTCACGCCCAGGGCGATGCGGGGGCGGCCGCCGCCCGGCAGGACGCCGAGGGGGCCCGTCAAAGCGCCGCGGGGCCTCTCTCCGGAGGCCCCGCTCTTCCTGCGCGCGCCGCGTCCGCCGGACCCGTCAGCGCCCCGGCTCATGTTCGTCCAGGACCGCTCCGTCCCCCGGGTAGGCCTCGGTGGTCACCTCGGCGACCTCCTCGACCGCGTACTCCTCCGGGAATGGGCCGTAGCTGTACGGGATCACGCCGGCGATGACCTCCTGCATCGCGACCGTCACCGCCTTGAAGGCGTTGGTCTCGATGCGCGGCCGGGCGCCCCGCTGCAGCTGGCGGCAGCGCTCGCCTGCGACACTGATGAACTCGAACTTGTTGCCGATCGAAGCGGTCGAAATCATCGAACCTCCCTGGACGGTTCCGTATGGAACGGAGGCCTATTCTAGTCGAAAAGGGGGCCGGCTAGCCATCCGAGGAGAACTCCCGCAGGATCGCCTCAACCCGCGCCGCCTGCCGGCCCTGGCTGCAGCGGGAGGCCGTGACGATGGCCCGCAGCAGCTGGTACGCCTCCTCCAGGTCGTCGTTGACGATGACATAGTCGTAGGACGGGCACTTCTCGACCTCCCCCCTGGCCAGCCCGAGCCGCCGCGCAATCTCCTCGACGCCGTCGGTCCCGCGCTTCTCCAGGCGATCCCTGAGGGCCGCC
>DATNEZ010000335.1:0-5784 GCA_035606645.1 Binatia bacterium | reverse complement strand
ATGAGGAGCGACGCGCCGCCCGTTCCAATCGCCAGATCGACGATTCCGTCCTCGTTGAAATCCCCCGCGACGAAGCGCGTCGGGTAGGGGCCGCCCGGCGAGGTGCGCGGCGCGCCGAACCCGCCGCCGGCGAGACCGGGCAGGAAGACGAGGCTGCGATCGCTCTCCGGCCGCGAGTCCGTCATCACGAGATCCAGGAGCCCGTCGCCATCCAGGTCGAGGACCTGGATCGAGGACGGGTACGCTCCGCCCCTGTAGAGGCGGGCGGGGAAGAGCTCCGCGGGGAGGGCCTCGTCGCACGCATCGCCGGCCCGATCGCCGTCCCGGTCCCGCTGCAGAGGGTTGGCGCGATCCGGACAGTTGTCGATCGCGCCGCACAGCCCGTCCAGGTCGGGATCGTTCAGCGGATCTCCCGGACAGACATCGCAGGCATCCCCGATGCCGTCGGTGTCCCCGTCCTCCTGACGCGGGTTGAAGAACCGGGGGCAGTCGTCGAGCCGGCACGTGGCGGCCGGGAAACCCGGATCGCCGAACCCGTCGCCATCGGTGTCCGTGCAGGCGTCGCACGCGTCCCCCGTCCCGTCCGCGTCGCTGTCGGTCTGACCCGGGTTGGCGACCCCCGGGCAGTTGTCCAGATCGCCGCAGACCGAGTCGTGATCGGAATCGTTGGCCGGATCCGCCGGGCAGGTGTCGCAGGCGTCCCCCGTGTGGTCTCCGTCCACGTCTCTCTGTCCCGGGTTGCTCAGGAAGGGGCAGTTGTCCACGTCCTCGCATGTCCCGTCCCGGTCGTAATCGTTGGTGGCGTCGTTCGGGCAGGCGTCGCAGGCATCCCCGCGGAAGTCGTGATCGGCGTCGGCCTGCGTGGGGTTCGGCACCGTCCGGCAGTTGTCCATCGGGCAGACCGTCGAGGCATAGTAAAGGTCCATGTCCATGAACCCGTCGCCGTCCCGGTCGTTGCAGGGATCGCACGGGTCCCCGGTGCCGTCGCCGTCGTAGTCGGCCTGGTCGGCGTTCGGCTCCGAGGGGCAGTTGTCCACGGCGCCGCACACGCCATCACCGTCCTGGTCGTTGGACGCGTCGGTCGGGCAGAGGTCGCAGGCGTCTCCCGGCCCGTCTCCATCGGCGTCCTCCTGGCCGGGATTGGCCGACGCGGGGCAGTTGTCCAGCGGGCAATGGTTCTGCGGGAAGCCGGGGTCCCCGAATCCGTCGCCGTCCACGTCGGTGCAGGTATCGGAGGTGTCGGGGATGCCGTCGCCGTCGGTGTCCTGCCCGAGGATCCGCAGGATCGATTCCCCCTGGTAGAGGAACGACTGCTCGGCGGACACCTGGCCCGTGGTGCCGTCGGTGACGTGGATCCTCAGGGTGTACCGCGTCCCTGCCTGCAGCCCGGAAATCGCCGAGGTCTCCGGAAGCCCCGACTCGAAGGGGATTTCCTGGACGACGGTCTCGCCGGTCTTGAAGCGGAGCGACTGGGCGTCGAAGCCGACGATCTCCAGCGTGACCAATCCGTCGAACGTGGGGAACCTTGCCACGCACACGAAGGGCGAGGGATGGGACGCGCTCAGCGTGAAGCTGAGATTCGGGTCGAACTGCGAGGTCGGGTGCTCGCACGGGCCGGCGGCGAACCAGACGTCGGGCTGGCCGTCGTAGCAGCCGGTCACCGAGTCCAGATCGACGAGAAACACCCGGTCGGGGTCGATGAAGACGTAGGCGGCCCCCTCGCCCGGGTGATCGCCGAAGGCACCGGCCTGACAGAAATCCGGGACGTTCACGGCGTTGAGAATTTCGGAGGTCTGCACCTCGATGACCTGGATCGAGCCGCTCAGCGGGTCTCCCTGCGGATCGTTCGCGTCGGCAGTCACCTCCAGGATCTCCCCGCCGTCCTGCCGGATGTCCCGAAGATCGAGCGTGGGCTGGCAGGCGTCGCCCGATCCGTCGCCGTCCCGGTCCGCCTGGTCGCCGTTGAGGACGTCGGGACAGTTGTCGCAGGCGTCCCCCAGTCCGTCGTGATCGGCGTCTGCCGTGTCGTCCGTGGCGAGGTGCGGGCAGTTGTCGTTCCCGCCGCACACGCCGTCGCCGTCCGGATCCCCGCCGGGATCCAGCGGGCAGGGGTCGCAGGCGTCCCCCGCGCCGTCCCCATCGGCGTCCGCCTGCGCGGCATTGGCGACCGCGGGACAGTTGTCGGGCGGGCATTCAGTGGCGTCGAACGCCGGGTCGGCGAAGCCGTCACCGTCCGTATCGACGCAGGGGTCGGAGCCGTCGTTGATCCCGTCGTGGTCGATGTCGCCGTAGGGACCGATATTGAGGAACACCGACACGCCCGAGTCGCGTTCCCCGGGCACCACCAGGTCCTGGCGGCCGTCCGCGTTGAGGTCCAGGACCGCGATCTGACGGGGTTGCTGGCTGGGAACCAGGAACGACACGCCGGACGGATCCAGGGCCGACCCCTGCCGGCCCCGGTAGAGCGTCAGGTACAGCCTCCCACCGACGACGACGTCGGCGAGCCCGTCCTGGTCGAAATCGCCGGCAGCGACGGCGTCGAGCAGGGTCGCCGAGACGGGGGCGATCCTCTCGTCGAAGGTGCCGTCGCCGCGCCCGGGGAGGATCACCGCACCCGCCAGCACGAGGTCGATCCTCCCGTCGCCTGTCACGTCGGCCAGGGCGGCGGTCCGGACGTTCAGGAACACCGGACCGAACACCGGCTCGTGGTCGAACCCCCCGGAGTCGTTCGCCAGGAAGACCTGCACGCCGTAGGTGCCCGTCAGGACCAGATCGCCCCGCCCGTCGGCGTTCAGGTCCCGATCGAGCAGGAGGAGCCCGCCCGGCGAGGTGTCGATACGGTCGCGCAGGGAGAAGGCGCCGTTCCCCTGGCCCGCGAAGACGAGGACGCGTCCGATGCTGCAGTAAGCGTTGCCGCAGGCGGTCAGGACGATCAGGTCCTGGTTCCCGTCCCGGTCGACATCGTCCACCTGGACCGCCATCGGGGTCTGGGGGGAGCGCAGGGAGGACAGGCTCGTGAAGCTGCCGTCGCCCCGTCCCAGGAACAGCGAGACGTCGTCGGACAAGGGGTTCGTCGCGGCGAGATCGGGCCTCCCATCGTTGTTGAAGTCTCCGGCGGCGACCCACGAGGTGTACCTGCCCGCCTGGAGGACCTCCCCGGGCTCGAGCCGGCCTTCGCCGGTCCCGAGCAGGACCGTGACGTGACCCTGGTTCCCGCCGGCCGGCTCGCAGCAGGAGCTGACCGCCACGTCGAGATGGCCATCGAGGTTGAAGTCCGCCGATGCGACGATCGAAGAATCCAGGCCCGTCGGATAGACCACGCGGCGGATGAAGGTCCCGTCGCCACGTCCCCGGTTGACTTCGAGGTCGCCGGGACGGAAGCCATAGTCGTAGAGCACGAGGAAATCCCGATTGCCGTCGCCGTCCATATCGTCCGTCTCGAGCACGGGGGTGATGCCGATCCCCGGCAGGTCCGCCACCGCGTCGGAGAGCGTGAAGCCCCCCGCGCCGTCGTTCAGGAAGATCTCGGTCCGACCGGTGGGGAGTCCCGTCGCGGCGAAATCGGGCCTCGCATCGCCGTTGAAATCGGCGGCCAGCGCCTGGTAAGCCCCTGTCGGGATCGTCGTCCATCGGGCGAAGGTGCCGTCCCCCGCCCCGCGCAGGACGTCGATCGCCGGACCCCCAGGATCGGAGACGGGGGTCGTCAAGTCCGGGATGCCGTCCCCGTCGAAGTCCGCGACGGTCACCGCGTACGGCAAAACGGCCAGGTGGATCGGGGCGTCGAACGTGCCGTCGCCATGCCCGAAACTCAGGAGGACGCCGCCCGGCGGCTCGGTCGGCGCGTTCTGGATCGACATGGAGACGACGTCCTGGCGCCCGTCGACGTTCATGTCGGCGATGGCGACGAGGTGCTCTCCGGCAACCGTTGTCGCGCCCTGGGCGAAGGTGCCGTCTCCCGCCCCCAGCCAGACGGTGGCGAACCCGCCGGCCAGGGCGATCAGGTCTTGCAGCCCGTCCCCGTTGAAGTCGCCGGTCATGACGGCCCCGTCCCCGGTGCCGTGCGCATAGATGACCGGCGGATCGAACGAGCCGCCGCCGCGGGAAAGGAAAACCGCCACGTCCGCGTTCTCCGCAAAGGCGACCGCCAGGTCGTCCCGGCCGTTCCTGTCGAAATCGCCCGCGACGATCGACCGTGGAGAATGAGGGGTGGCGAGATGAATCTGCGGAGCCAGCGTCCCGTCGCCGTATCCCAGCAGGATCGAGACGTCCCCGCCGGAATAGCCAGCCTGGCTGAACAACCCTCGATTGGCGACCGCGACGTCTTTGATACCGTCCCCGTCGAAGTCACCCGTGGCCATCGACAGGGACGTCCCCCCGACCTGGTTGACCTGGGACGGGAAGATGGCCCGCGAGGGGGGAGAGGCTTCGAACGGCAGCGTCATGTGCTTCGCGAAGGCCGGCGAAAGGAACGCGCCGACGGCGAGGACTCCAATCAACGGGAGGTTCACGGATGGATGAGCGCGACGTGCCAGTCGGTTCATGCGGCCTCCGACATGTGACCGAGTCCTGAAAATGCTCCGCGCAGGCAGATCGGTTGCGATCCTGCCCGGTATATACCGCCAGGCAGGGGAGTTGCCTACACGAAACTTGCCGCTACAGGGTTCCCAGGTAGACCAGCAGGTCCTCGACCTCGTCGGGGCCGATCTTCTCGGTCGATCCGAGGTCCTCGAGATACTTCAGCTTCGCGGGGATGAGAGCGCGCAGCGTCGGGTAGCGCCCATCGTGGAAGTACGGCGCGGTCGTGGACACGCCGCGCAGCGAGGGGACGTTGAACGTGCCGCCGCTGCCGATGTCTTCATTGTCCGCCTTGTTGAACACCGGCGGGACGTGGCAGGCGTTGCACGACGCCTTCAGGAAGACCTGGTAGCCGCGCTTCGCGGCGGCGGGGGCCGCGTCGCTCGCCGACCCGTCCGGGTTCAGGTTCGGGTTGTTGGGGAACTCGAGAGAGCCGAGGTAGGCGACCAGGCTCGTGAGCTGGTCCTTGCTCGGCTCCTTCCCCTTCATCCGGTTCATGATGATCCCCTTGATGTTCTCCTCGAGCGTCTTGCCGCCCGCCCAGCTGTAGGGGGCCGTGTCCTTGACGCCGTAGAGCGTCGGCACGCTGCGCCCCTCGGGGGTGCCGTCCTTCACGACGTCGACTCCCACGTACGTCTTGTTGTCGGTGTGCCCGCCGCGCGGGTGGCATGAGGCGCAGGCGTATTTGCCGGTCCCCGACAGCGACGTGTCGTTGAACAGCATGAGCCCTTTCTTCACCGGATCAACCGGGGCGGGCTTCGCTTTCGGCGCCTTCTGCGCGGGTGGATCCGCGGCCCCGAAGGCACAGGCGAATCCGAAGACGAGTGCGACGGCGGGAACCATCAGGGTTTGAGGGCGCATGGCGGTCATCCACCTCCTCGAGAGGGAAGAGTCTACGCCCGCGCGCCCGGTCGCGCCAGACCCCTCCTGGGTATCGAGCAGGGGACGGCCGTGGGCCTGCCGTCCAGGGAAGGGGATGGTGGTGAGCCCGGCCCGGGTCGAACGGGCAACCTTCTGGTTCGTAGCCAGACGCGCTATCCAATTGCGCCACGGGCTCACATACCGAACTTGCATCTCTTGCAGGGGCGGAAGTCTACCACACGCTCCTAGGCGCGGGCGCGCCAGGCACGCCAGTGGGCCTGGCCGGACTCCGGCAGCGTGTAGATCGGGTCGTAGTACTCGTAGCGGCGGGTCAGGGCCTCGGGGTCG
>DATNEZ010000343.1:0-4520 GCA_035606645.1 Binatia bacterium | reverse complement strand
CGTGCTCGAGGCGGTGCGCCGCGCGCAGTCGGGGCGCGAGCCGCACGGAGAGATCGACTGCCTGCTGCAGTCCGCCTCCGCGGCCAGGGTGGAGGCGCGCCTCGCCTGGGCGCGGACCGACTTCCAGGGCCTGCCCGCCCTGGTGGGGACGGTGACCGACGTGACGCGCCGGGCGCGTATCGAGCGGACCATGGCGCAGAGCGAGGGGAGGCTGCAGGCGACCCTGGAATCGACGGGGGACGGCATCCTGGTCCTCGAGGACGGCGCCCGCGGCCTCGAGGTCACGCTCGTGAACCGCGCCTTCAGCGACCTCTTCGGCCTGCCTCGTGAGGCGCTGATCGGGCGCGCGGCGACCGACCTCGGGGGCATCCTGCAGGACGGCTCCTCCGACCCGGCGGTGATCGCGGCGCTGCTCGAGGAAGCCGCCGCGCGGCGCGAATCGCGCGCGGACGGCGTGGAGCTGCAGCGGCCCCGGCACGCCGTCGTGGATCTCCTCGCCGGGCCCCTGCGCTCGAGCGCGGGCGAGGCCTGGGGCGTGATCCTGACGGCGCGCGACGTCACCCGGCGCGTCGAGGACGAGACCCGGCTGCGCCAGGGCGTCGAGGACCAGGCGCGCGCCCGCGCCGAAGTGGAGGCCGCGTGCCGGGACCTGGCCTCGGCGCAGAAGGACCTGGCGGAGCGCAACGAGCAGCTGGTCAAGCTGAACGGCGAGCTCAAGTCGCTCGACGAGATGAAATCCAGCCTCCTGGCGAACGTCTCCCACGAGCTCCACACCCCCCTGGTCTCGATCAAGGGGTACACGGAGATGATCCTGAAGCGCCGTCTCGGCCCGCTCACGCCCGAGCAGGAGCGCGGCCTGGGCGTGGCCCTGAAGAACATCGACCGGCTGATCGAGATGATCGACAACCTGCTGTCGTTCTCGCGCATCGAGAAGGGGGAGACGCAGCTGCGTCTCGAGGACGTGCCCCTGTGGCAGGTCGTGGACGAGTCGATCGAGATGGTGGGCGAGCGCATGCGGAGGAAGAGCCTGTCGGTCACCACCCAGTACGAGACCGACGAGCTGATGGTGCGCGGCGACCGCGTGAAGATCGGCCAGGTCCTGGTGAACCTCCTGACCAACGCCGTCAAGTTCAACCGCGACGGGGGGCGCATCACCCTGACGGCCCGCAAGGGGCCGCGCGGCTTCCTCGAAGTGGAGGTGGCCGACACCGGAATCGGCATCCCGCAGGACGCCCTGGGGCGGATCTTCGAGCGCTTCTACCAGGTGGACGCCAGCGCCAGGCGTCCCTACGAGGGGACGGGCATCGGGCTGTCGATCGTGAGGGACATCCTGCGCCTGCACGGATCGGACATCGCCGTGCGCAGCGAGGTCGGCCAGGGATCCGTGTTCACCTTCACGCTGCCCCTGGCGCGCGATCAGCAGATGTCCGCCTCCCGGCCCGGGCCCGGCCGGGGCCGCGGCGAGAACTGAGCCCGTCCCGCCGATCGCCCATCCCGCCGATTACGGAGAAAACGAGAAGCCGCGCTGGCGGGCGGCCTCGTACAGGAGAGCGGCCGCCGCGGCGTGGACGTTCAGGGACTCAACACCCGGCGCCATCGGGATGCGGACGCGCAGGTCGGCCGCCGCGAGGAGATCTTTGGGGAGTCCCGATCCCTCGCTGCCGACGAGGAGGGCGGTCGGGCGAGCCAGGTCGACGTCCGTCGGCGTGTCATGCGCCGCGGGGTCGGCCGCCACGACCTGCCGCCCCGCGGTTCTGGCTCCCGCGAGAAACTCGCCGGTCGTGCAGGAGAGGGCCGGCAGGGTGAACTGGGTCCCCATCGCCGCGCGCACGGCCCGGCTCCCGAACGGGTCGGCGCACCCTTCCAGCGCCACGAGGCCGCCGGCGCCGAGCGCCCGTGCGCTCCTCAGGATCGATCCGACGTTGCCGGGGTCCTGCACGCCGTGGGCGGCGAGGACGAGCGGGCGCGTCGAGGACAGCACCGACTTCAGATCGGTCCCGGGGAGCTCGGCGAGCAGCAGGACCCCCTGATCTCCCGATCCTTCGATGATCGACTCCAGCACGCGCGTCGTGGCGCGCACGATCGGCACGCCGGAGGCGCAAAGCCTTCGCTCGAGGTCGGATCCTTCCTTCGATTCCGAGAGGGCGGGACCGAGGAAGGCCTGGCGCAGCGGCGCCCGGGCCGCCAGGGCCTCCTGCGCGGGGTGGATCCCCCACGCCAGGTAGGTGCGCCTCGTCGTGCGGAGCGCGCGGTCGCGCTCCAGGGCGCGGGCGAGCTTCACCGCGGGGTTCTGCAGGCTGTCGACGGCCTTGATCGGCGGGCTCATGGAGGCGCCCCCGCGTCCACGGGCCCGGGTCGAGCGGGCCCGGATCGGTTATAGTCGTTCACACGCCTCGAGCACAGCGGGGGACACGTCATGAGCGAGTCGCACCGGATCGACCCGCAGCACCCGGATCCCGTCCTGATCCATCGTGCCGCGGGACTTCTCCGCGAGGGAAGGCTCGTCGCCTACCCGACGGAGACGTTCTACGGTCTGGCGGCCGACCCGCGGAGCGAACGCGCCATCGAGGCGGTGTTCGCCGCCAAGGGGCGGCCGGAGCGCCTGGCCCTGCCGCTGATCGCCTCGGACCGGCGGTCGGTCCTGGACGCGGTGAGCGAGTTCTCCGATGCCGCGGAACGCCTCGCGGCCGCATTCTGGCCGGGTGCTTTGACCCTCGTCCTGCCGGCGTCCCTCTCGCTGCCGCCGCGCCTGCTCGGCAATGGACGCACCGTCGGGATCCGGATTTCGCCTCACTCGATCGCCGCCGCGCTCGCGTCCGCCTTCGGGTCGGCGATCGTGGCCACCAGCGCGAACCGATCGGGTCGCGACGCGCCGGTGACGGCCCAGGAAGTCGGCGGGGATCTGGGAGGGGAGGTCGCCCTCATCCTCGACGGCGGCCCGACTTCGGGGGGCCACGCCTCGACCGTCCTGGATCTGACGACCGATCCGCCCCGTGTCGTGCGATCCGGAGCGGTGCCGTTGTCTGCGATCGAAGAGATCCTCGGCCGCCGTATTACGTAGGAGCCGTAGTCCCCGCATCAGGCAAGCCGGCCCGGGACGATCGACCCCAGCACCACCGGGCGGGCGGCGCCCGTCACCGAGGGGAGGCTGCCGGTGTGCCCGTGCAGCGTCTCGTTCGCCAGGATGGCGAACGCCACCGCCTCCTTGGCGCCCGCCGGCAGCCCGTACTCGTCGCTGTGCTTGATCGACAGCTCGGGAATGGCCGAGCGCAGCTGCTCCATGAGGAAATCGTTGCGCGCGCCGCCGCCCGAGACGATCGCCTCCTCGTACACGTTGTGCGGCATCACGAAACGCCGGCAGGCGAAGGCGATCGACTCGGCGGTGAATCGGGTCAGGGTGGCGACGAGGTCCTTGGGCGGGAGCGCGCCGCTGTCCTTCAGGATGCTGTCGAGCAGGGCGCGGCCGAACTCCTCGCGACCGCAGGACTTGGGCGGCGGCAGGAGCAGGTAGGGGTGATCGAGCAGGCGTGCCAGCAGGTCGTCCGAGGCGCGTCCTCCCCGGGCGTAGCGTCCGCCGTGATCGAACGACTCGCGTCCCCCGGTCATGTGCGAGACCAGGCCGTCGATCACCATGTTCCCCGGCCCCGTGTCGAACCCCATCACGCGCTCGGCGGGGGCGCTGGCCGGGATCGCCGTGAGGGAGGCCACCCCGCCGATGTTGAGGACCAGCCGGCCGCGGGACCTGTTGCGGAACAGCAGAAAATCCACCAGCGAGACGAGCGGCGAGCCCTGTCCGCCGGCGGCCATGTCGCGGGCCCGGAAGCTGGCTATCGTCGTGATCCCGGTCCTTTCGGCGATGACCGCCGGCTCGCCGAGCTGGAGCGTGCCACGGACCTGGATGCCGGTGATCGTCACGGGTGTCGGCAGGTGCTGCACCGTCTGGCCGTGCGAGCCGACCAGGTCGATCGCTTTCGGATCGACGCCCGCCTTCTCGGCGACGTGCTGCACGGCGCGCGCGAACAGCTCCCCCAGGAGCACGTTGAGCCGGCACAGCGTGGCCGCATCTCCGGCCGCGGGATCGCAACAGCGGAGGATCAGGTCCCGCACCTTGACCGAGTAGTGGAGCGTCTCGTGGCGCAGGAATCTCCAGGTCAGCTGCTCGCCGCTGCCCCGTATCTGGACGAGGGCGGCGTCGACGCCGTCGGCCGAGGTGCCGGACATGACACCGACCACCAGTTTTTCAGGTTTGCCGGCCAGCCTTTCGAGCATGACGTGGTCCCAGGTGGAACATCAAGGAGTGTATGAACTTAGCGCCGCGGCCCCCGCGGATGGCCGGGCGATATTAGCGGAATAGCCCCGGGGGATCAACGTTGAAGGGTCAAACTTTTTAACCTATAATTTGCACCGGAGCGCCCACGCGGTATCTTATTGACCCATCGGAGGATCTTCGATTTGGCCTCGCGTCCCCCCAAGCCATCGTCCAAAGGGTCGGGATCGACGCCGCTGCGCCTGATCCTGGC
>DATNEZ010000303.1:0-2762 GCA_035606645.1 Binatia bacterium | reverse complement strand
ATCGCGCACTGGCGCCTCACGACGGTCCGGAACCGGACCGTGGACGAGTACGGGATCCTGGCCCGTAACCTTTTATCGCTGGCCTCCATCGAGGCGTCCGAGATCGACGGCCTGATCATCGCTTCGGTGGTGCCGCCCCTCAACGGCGTCCTGGAGGAGATGGCGCGGACCTACTTCAAGCTCCGGCCGCTGTTCGTGGAGCCGGGCGTCAAGACCGGGATGCCCATCCTGTACGACAACCCGCAGGAGGTGGGAGCCGATCGGATCGTGAACGGAGTGGCCGCGTTCGAGCGCTGCAAGAGCGCCGCGATCGTGGTCGATTTCGGCACGGCGACCACGTTCGACGCCATCTCCGCCAGGGGAGAGTACCTGGGAGGGGCGATCGCCCCGGGGCTGTCGATCTCGGCGGAGGCCCTGTTCGAGCGCGCCGCCCGCCTGCCTCGCGTGGACATCAGGCGCCCGCCGGCCGTCATCGGCCGCAACACCACCCACAGCCTCCAGGCCGGGCTGTTCCACGGCTACGTCGCGCTGGTGCAGGGGATCCTGGAGAAGATCCGCCTCGAGCTGCCGGCGCCCGTGCGCACCATCGGCACGGGCGGGCTGGTGGCGCCGCTCGAGGCGGAGCTGAAGACGATGCTGGACGAGCTCGACCCCAACCTGACCCTGGAGGGGCTGCGCATCATCTTCGAACGGAACCGATGAGCGAGGGCGAGGCCCCCGATCCGTACTTCCAGTCGATCGAAGAGGAGTTCGTCCGGCGCCGCGGCGCGGCCATGCTCCTCTCGCCCAGGGACTGGGCCCTGATCGACGCATGGAAGGCCGAAGGAATCCCGCTGCGCGTGGTCCTGCAGGCGATCCGCAACGTGTTCGAGGCGTTCGAGCGACGGGCGCCGATGGGCCGGCGCATCAACTCGCTGTCGTACTGCCGCCAGGAGGTCGCCTCGCTCCACGAGATCGATCTCGCGGTGCACGCGGTCGAGGCGGGGCGTCCGCCGGGGGCGGCGCCGGATGCGTCCGGGACCGTCGCGGTGGTACGGCACCTGGGCCGGCTCCAGAGGAGCGCGCGCGCCGCGCTCCTGGCGGCCTCGGCAGCCGGGCGCGACCGTCTCGTGGGCCGACTGGCGGTGGCCGCGTCCGAGCTCAAGAGGCTGCGCAAGGAGATCCGTGCCGGTGGATTCGATCCGCGCGGACTCGAGGACACGCTGCGCCGCCTCGACGACGACCTTCTGGAAGGCGCCCGCGCGGCCCTGCCGCCCGAAGAGCTGGCGCGCCTTGCGGCCAGGGCCGAGGCGGATGCCGGTCCGGCGCTCGGACGGATGACGCGCGAGGCCCGCGATCGGACCCGCCGGCTGCACGAGGGGCGCCTGATCCGAGAGGCGTGCCTCCTTCCACGCCTGACTCTGTTCGACTGATCCAGCGTCCCACGGGTTGCGGCCCCGTCGCCTCGCGGAGTACGATGCCGTCTCCCCGCGGAGAGCCGTCCTCGCCCGAAGGCGAGCGTGCCGTCCAGCAGACATTCATTCGCCAGCGCGTCCGGACGCCTGTCCCTCCTGGCCGCGGCAGGGTTCGTCACCGGAGTCGTCCTGCACCGGGCCTCCGTGCCCGGCCAGGCGACGCTGCCCGTGCTCCTCGCCCTGGCATGGCCCCTCGTTCGGCCAGGGGGGCGGGGCCTCCTGATCGCCGCGGCAGCCCTGAGCGCCGGCCTGATCGCACACGCCGTCGATCGGGCCGCCGACCCGGTGCCCCGTCTCCTTGCCTCGTGGCGCTCCCGCGGTTTCCAGGACCATGTGTCCCCGGTCGAGGTCCGCGGCAGGGTGGTCGACGTCGAGGCGCTGCCGGACGGGCGCGTCGCGCTTCTCGTCGATCTGCGGCAGGTGGCGCTCCCCGGATGCGAACCTGAGGCGATCCATGCGTTCCGGACCGTCCGGGCGCGCCTGAGCGTGCCGGCCGGCGAGGGTCCGTGCCCGCAGTCGCCCTCACCGGGCGACTTCCTGCAGGCTTCGGCCCGGATCGGACCTGCGAGGAGCTTCCGCAATCCAGGGGCATTCGACTACGGTGCCTACCTCGGGGCCCGGGGGATCTCCCTGGTCGGCACGGTGAAGAGCGCCCGGCTCGTCGAGATCGACGCCGGACGCCGCAGCGTCCTCGCGGGTTTCCTGCCGGGGGCGCGCGGGGCGATCGTGCGGGCGCTCGATCGGGCGGGGCAGGCAGAGGAGGGAAGCACCGTCCCCCTCCTGCGCGCCCTCCTGGTGGGAGTCAGGGAGGAGCTGCCGGCCGGCTTCGAGGAATCGATGGTTCGCGCCGGCGTCTACCACATCATCGCCTTGTCGGGATTCAACGTCGCCCTGCTCGCCGGCCTCGCGGCGGGACTCCTCCGGCTCGTGCACGCGCCTCCGTGGTCGCGGCGACTTCTGCTGGGGGCCGTCGTCCTGGCGTACTGGGCCGTCGCCTGCCGGAGCGGCTCGATGTCCCGCGCCACGCTGATGGCCCTGCTCCCGATCGTCGGAGCTGGATTCGGACGCCGCGTTTCGGCCATCGGGTCCATGGCCTCGAGCCTGGTGATCCTCCTGGCCGCGGGTCCCGGGTGGATCGACGACGCCGGGTTTCAGCTCAGCTTCGCGGCGACTTTCGGCATCCTGGTCGTCCCGCCTCCCCGGGACGGCCCTCCCGCGTCGACGGCCGGACGGCATGCCGGGATCGTGGCGCGTTCTTCCGGGGCCGTCCTGCGAGGTCTGGTGGCGTCGCTGCGGGTCTCCGCCGCC
>DATNEZ010000289.1:0-2405 GCA_035606645.1 Binatia bacterium | reverse complement strand
ACAACAACGACCTGACCAGCGGCACGGCGCTGAACGCCTTCTTCTCTCAGCAGGTGATCCGGGAGGCGGTCGTCCTGACGAGGGATTTCGCTCCGGAGTTCGGCCGCGCCTCGGGGGGGATCATCAACATCATCACCAAGCAGGGGACCAACCAGGCCCGGGGGTCCGCCTTCATGCAGGGGATCAGCCGGCGCGCCAGCGCCACCGGAGAGTTCGTGTCGTCGGTGTCGAACGGGGCCGCCCTCGACGACTCGACGGGGCGGCTGCAGACCGGGCTCGAGTTCGGCGGCCCGCTGCGGCCGGACAAGGCGTTCTACTACCTCGCCTACGAGCACCAGGGAGAGGACACGGTGATCCCGTTCACCGGCGTCGATCGCCGGGGGGTGCGCGGCGGCTTCGTGATCGAGCCGACCCGCGACGACAACATCTTCCTGCGGACCGACTTCAACCTCCCCTCGTCGCAGACCCTGATGCTGCGCCTGTCCGGCGACAAGCGATCGACCAGCGGCGTGAACGTCGGCGGCAACAGCACGCCCGAGAGCGGCTTCCGTCTGGACGAGCAGGACGTGCAGCTGGCGGCGACGCTCAACTCGGCGCTCACCTCCTCGGTTCTCAACGAGGCCCGGGTGTTCCTCGGCTCGTCGGCGTTCGACGAGTTCGCCAACTCGAGCCGTCCGGGGGTCGACCGGCCGTCCGGAAGCTTCGGAGGCAACAACCTGAACCGCCAGGAGCGCGACGAGGACCGCGTGCAGATGGTCGACAACGTCACCTGGGCGCGGGGCGCGCACACCATGAAGTTCGGCGTCGACCTGATCCGCTCGCGGACCCGCATCCACACGCGCTTCAACCCGAACGGCAACTTCCTGTACGAATCCGACGCGCGGTTCGAGCCGGGGGACTGCGGCGACCTGAACGCCTCGGACGTGGCGACCTACGGCGACGACCCGATCCCGTGCCCCGGCAACCCGGGAGTGGACGACGACGGCGACGGGGTGATCGACGAGCCGGGGCTCATCCGGACCTACCCGCTGTTCTTCCAGCTCATCGATCGGCAGCCGAGCGCCACCCTGGACGACACGCGGCTGGGGCTGTTCGCGCAGGATTCCTGGCGCGCCGGCGAGCATCTCGTCCTGGACTACGGCCTGCGCTACGACCTGAGCACCTTCCGGCTTCCCCGCGGCACGGCGGTCCCGTCGTTCATCGAGAACGGCGGCGCCGACCGGGACACCGACAACATCGCCCCCCGCCTCGGCTTCGCTTGGACTCCCTGGACCGACGGACGGCTGGTGGTCCGGGGCGGCGCAGGAATGTTCTACGACAAGCTGGTCCTGGGATTCCCCGCCGTGGCGGCGATCACCTCCGGCACGCAGATCGGCCTCCTGTTCCCGCAGGGGACGGCGGTGGAGCTGACGGAGGATGTCGTCGAGCAGGTCGGGATCGACGCCGTCAAGGCGGCGCTGTTCTTCCCTCCCGAGCTGATCCTGCGCTTCAGCACCGGGACGCGCATCGACACGCCGTACGCGGCGCAGTACAACCTGACCGCCCAGTGGCGGATCGGGACGCGCGGCTCCTTCGAGGCGGGCGCCACACGCGTGCTCGGCTACCACCAGACTCTGCTGCGCGACCTGAACCCCGTCATCGGCACCGATGCCCAGGGGATCCCGATCCATCTCGACGGAACGGTCGGATCGATCGCCGCCATCGTCAGCGAAGGGCGATCGTGGTACGAGGGGGTGACCTTCGCCTACCACCATCGCGGGCCGAACGCCTGGTTCATGGCCGGCTACACCCTGTCACGCGCCGAGGACCTGGGGCCCGATCCGCTCAAGGGGGGGATCTCCCTTCCTCCCGACTCGCGCAACCTCACCGCCGAAAGGGGCCTGAGCGACTCCGATCGCCGCCACTGCTTCAGGTTCGTCGGCGAGGCCCCGCTTCCGTGGCTCGGCCTGCGCGCCTCGGGGAGCCTCAGACTCGCCTCCGCCGCGCCGTTCAACGTCACCACCGGCCGCGACGAGAACCTGGACGGCATCACCACCGATCGCCCGGCGGGAGTCCGCCGCAACACCGGCTCGTCCACGCCTCTCGGCCCGATCAACGCGGTCCGCGACGACGCCAACATCCTGCGCCAGCACGTCGGGCTGCCGCCGCTTCCGGCTGTGACCTCGATCCCGGATGCGCCGATCCTGGCCAACATCGATCTCCGGATGTCCCGTCCGTTCGCCTGGGGGACGCAGAAGGGGGCCGGTGAGCTGTTCATCCAGGTGTTCAACGTCCTCAATCGATGGAACGGCGGGCCGATCGAGGGGAGGGTGATCTCGGCCGATTTTGGCCGGCCAATCGGACAGATCGGCTCGCCGCGCACGTTCGAGGCGGGACTCAAGGTCGGGTTCTGAGAGATCTCTGCG
>DATNEZ010000274.1:0-4517 GCA_035606645.1 Binatia bacterium | reverse complement strand
CGGTCGCAATACTGGTCCAGATGACCGGCGAGAGCATCGGGGTGATCGAATGCAGCCGTCCCCGGACTCCCGTGCGTGACAGGCGGGCCAGGTTGGGCAGCCGCCCGGCCTCGATGAGCGGGTCGAGGATGTTCCAGTCTGCGCCGTCGAGGCCGATGAGGAGGACTCTGGTGCCGGTCGAGATGCGCTGCGCCGAGCCGGCGTTCAGGACGGCGCCCCGGATCCGCACGCTGCCGACATCGCACGACAGGAGCTCGAGCCCGGAAATCCGGAAACGATCGGCCAGCGCCTGACCGAGTCCCGACCGCAGGTCCTCGACGCGCGCACCGGAGATGTCGCTGTAGACCGAGGCGCCGATCGCACGGCGCAGCTCCTGCTCCACCCACCGGTCCACGACGCGGCCGTAGGCGGGGCCGACGGCGCGGTGCACCTCGAGCGCCCGGTCCGGGTCCACGCGATAGCGGATCGTCCCGTCCGCCGACACCTCGACCCCTTCGCGCGTGACGAGGGCGCTCCGCTTCTGATCCCCGGCGCGAAAGGTCAGGGTGACCGGCTCGGAGGGATACAGGCTGATCCGCAGGAGTCCCGGCGGGGCCAGGTGCCATCCCGGCTCGAGCAGCCGCGGCTTCAGGAGTCCCACGGGTGAGTCGAGGACGGCCAGCCACCGTCCTGCGTCGGTGCGGATGAGCCCGAGGAGGACCCAGATCGCAACGAGCAGCAGGCCCAGGCCCAGCGGGACCCTGCGCCTCCTGATCGTTTCGAGGTTCATGGTGCCGGGAAGGCGCGTCCTCTCAGGTCCCCTCGGACCAGCTGGACAGGTAGGCCTGCTGCTCCCCGCTGAGCGTGTCGATGCGCACGCCCATCGACAGGAGCTTCAGCCTGGCGATCTCGCGGTCGATGTCGGGCGGCACGGGATGGACGGTCTTTTTCAGCCCCTTCCCTTCCCGGGCCATGTATTCCGCGGACAGGGCCTGGTTGGCGAACGACATGTCCATCACCGAGGCCGGGTGCCCCTCGGCGGCCGCCAGGTTGATCAGGCGGCCTTCTCCCAGAAGGTGGATGCGCCGGCCGCCGGCGAGAGTGTACTGGTCGACGTAATCGCGCAGGCGCTCCTTGCGTCCCGCCGCCATCTCCTCCAGGGCCGGGATGTCGATCTCGACGTTGAAGTGCCCGGAGTTCGCCAGGACCGCGCCGTCCTTCATGATCTCGAAATGCCGGCGCGCCAGGACGTGCTTGTTCCCGGTCAGCGTGATGAAGATATCGCCGACCCTGGCCGCCTCCTCCATGGTCATGACCTCGTACCCGTCCAGGACCGCCTCGAGCGCCTTCACCGGATCGATCTCGGTGACGACGACGTGCGCCCCGAGCCCCCGGGCCCGCAGGGCCACGCCGCGGCCGCACCATCCGTACCCGCCGATGACCACCTTGAGGCCGGCGATCAGAAGATTCGTGGCGCGGATGATCCCGTCCAGCGTGCTCTGGCCGGTGCCGTAGCGGTTGTCGAAGAAGTGCTTCGTCATGGCGTCGTTGACCGCGATGATCGGGTACGCCAGGACCCCTTCCTTGGCCATGCTCGTGAGGCGGATGACGCCGGTCGTGGTCTCCTCGGTGCCGCCGATGATCCCCGGAAGGAGGTCGCGCTTCTTGGAGTGCAGGATCGACACCAGGTCGGCGCCGTCATCCATGGTCATGTGCGGTCCGACCTCGAGGGTCTGGAGGATGTGACGGTAGTAGGTGTCGTTGTCCTCCCCCTTGATGGCGTAGACCGCGATCCCGTCGTGCTCGACGAGGGATGAAGCGACGTCGTCCTGGGTCGAGAGCGGGTTGCTGGCGCACAGCACGACGTCCGCCCCGCCGGCGGCCAGCGTCCGGGCCAGGTTGGCGGTCTCGGAGGTGACGTGGAGGCAGGCGGCGAGGCGCAATCCCTTCAGCGGTTTCTCCTTGAGGAACCGCTCACGGATGCTGCGCAGGACCGGCATCTGGCCGTCCGCCCAGTCGATGCGTGACTTGCCGTGTCCAGCCTGTCCCAGATCCTTGACGTCGTACTTCTTGGCGCGCACGTGGTCTTCCTCTCCGGCGGCCGCGGCCGGTCCGTTACGCCCGGACCGCCTTGCGGAGCGCCTCGGCTTTGTCGGTTTTTTCCCAGGTGAATCCCGCATCGTCCCTCCCGAAATGCCCGAAGGCGGCGGTGCGTCGGTAGATTGGCTTGCGCAGGTCGAGCGCCTCGATGATTTCGCGCGGCTTCAGGCCGAAATGCTCGCGGATCAACCGGACGATCGCCTCGTCCGCAAGCTGCCCGGTGCCGCCGGTGTTGGCCATGACCGAGACCGGGTCGGCCACGCCGATCGCATAGGCGAGCTGCACCTCGACCCGCTCCGCGAGCCCCGCCGCCACGACGTTCTTGGCGATGTATCGCGCCATGTACGCCGCGGAGCGGTCGACCTTGGTCGGATCCTTGCCCGAGAAGGCCCCGCCGCCGTGGTGCGCGTACCCGCCGTAGGTGTCGACGATGATCTTGCGGCCGGTCAGCCCGGTGTCCCCTTGCGGGCCGCCGATGACGAAACGCCCGGTGGGATTGATGTGCACCCTCGTGTTCTTGTCGCGCAGCTCCTCCGGGACGACGGGGCGGATGACGTGCTCCTCGATCTGGCGGCGCAGGTCCTCGGTGCTGATGTCGTCCGCATGCTGGGTCGAGACCACCACCGTGTCGATGCGCACGGGGCGACCGTCGGCGTATTCGACCGTCACCTGGGACTTGCCGTCGGGCCGCAGGAACGGCAGGCGCCCCGAGCGGCGCATCTCGGACAGGCGGCGACCGAGGCGGTGGGCCATCTCGATCGGCATCGGCATCAGCGCCGGCGTTTCCTTGCAGGCGAAGCCGAACATCATCCCCTGGTCCCCGGCGCCCCCCGTGTCCACGCCCATGGCGATGTCGGGCGATTGCTTGTCGATGGCGGTGATGACCGAGCAGCTGTCGCAGTCGAAGCCGTATTCGGAGCGGGTGTACCCGATTTCGCGGATGGTCTCGCGCACCACCAGCGGGATGTCGATGTAGGCGCTGGTGGTCATTTCGCCGGCCACGAAAGCCAGGCCGGTGGTGACGAGGGTCTCGATCGCCACGCGGGACTGGGGATCGAGGGCCAGGACGGCATCCAGGAGACTGTCCGAAATCTGATCGGCCACCTTGTCCGGGTGACCTTCGGTCACCGATTCGGACGTGAACAGGAACCTACCCTTCGTCATGCAGCATCCCTTCCTCGCGAGACCCGTCCGTGCAATCCTGATGGGGTTGGAAAGTGCACATAATACGGGGGTTCCGGGTTGAAGTCAACGGAATCTTACGGTCCCTTTTCCGAGCAGCTCCTCCAGGGCCAGGGTGAGATCGGGGCTGGGGGAGACCTTGAGGGCCTGGGAGGCCTTCAGGGTGGCCCGAAACCCGCTCGGCTGGGTCACCTCCAGGTAGACCGGACAGGGGCCGGGCCTCTCGCGCAGCAGGTCCCGCACGCGACCGACCGCCGTCTCTTCCAGCCCGGCGGTCGGGATGGAGATGACGATCTCCTTGACCCGGTCCTCGGCCTGATCGAGGGGGAGAAACGTCTCCGCGATCAGGCGCCTCTGGTCCTCGGCGATCTCCACGTTCCCGGTCACGAGCAGGGCCGCCTCGTCCGCCAGGAGCGATTTGTGGCGCGCGTAGAGATCGGGAAAGACCACGATCTCGACCGCCCCCTCGAGGTCTTCCAGGTTCATCACCGCCATCATGTCGCCGCGGCGGGTCTTGCGCCTCTTCAAGGACGAGACGATGCCGGCCAGCGTCGCCTTGCGCGGCTTCTGGACCTCCTTCAGGCTGACCGACGTGTGGGTCACCAGGCCGCCGATGCGCGTGGCGTATTCCCGGAAGGGGTGGCCGGCCATGTAGAAGCCGAGGGTCTCCTTCTCGTAAGCCAGGAGCTCCTTCTCGGGCCATTCCGCCAGGGGCTTCGGCCCCGAGGCCTGGGAGGGGCCGATGCCTCCCCCGAACAGCCCCGCCTGCCCGCTCTCGCGGTCGCGCGTCGCCTTCTGGCTCGACTCGATCGCGGAGTCCACGGCCGAGCACAGCGACGACCGCGAGGGGCCGAGCCCATCGAAGGCCCCCGCCTTGACCAGCGACTCGAGGGTGCGCTTGTTGACGGTCTTGAGGTCCACCTCGCGACAGACGCCGTCGAGCGATCCGAAGGGGCCGACCCGGCCGCGGGTCTCGACGATCATGCGCGCGGCCCCCTCCCCGACGTTCTTGACGGCGCCCAGGCCGAACCGGATCCCCTCCTCCTCGACCGAGAAATCGACGCCGGATCGATTCACGTGCGGGGCCAGCGCCGCGATTCCCATGTCGCGACACTCGCCGATGTACTTGACGATGTTGTCGGTGTTGTCCTTCTCGGCGGTCAGCAGGGCCGCCATGAAATGGCGCGGGTAGTGGGACTTGAGCCAGGCGGTCTGGTAGGCGATCAAGGCGTAGGCGGTCGAGTGCGCCTTGTTGA
>DATNEZ010000231.1:0-4684 GCA_035606645.1 Binatia bacterium | reverse complement strand
CGACCCGGGACGCCTTCAAGGGGGGATGGTTTCACACGGGCGACCTGGCGACCCTCGATCGGCACGGATCGATCAACCTCGTCGATCGCCTCAAGGACGTGATCATCTCGGGCGGGGAGACCGTCTACAGCACCGAGGTCGAGAACGTCCTGTACGAGCACCCGGAGGTTCGGGAGGCCGCGGTCTTCGGCGTTCCCGACGAGACCTGGGGGGAATCGGTGCGGGCCGCGGTCGTCCTGAAAGGGGAGGGGGCCGCGCGGGCGGAGGATCTCGTCCCGTTCTGCCGCGCCCGGCTGGCCCACTACAAGTGCCCGCGCGCCGTCGACGTCCTCGACGCCCTGCCGCGCACCGGCTCCGGCAAGATCGACAAGAAGGCCCTCCGGGAGCCCTGGTGGCGGGGACGGCCCCGCCGCATCAACTGACCGATCGAAGCGGGGGTTCGCCGCGCAGGAAGCGGCCGGCCTCCTCGAACGAGGCGGACTGCCGGCAGGGGGGCAGGGACTCGAGGAACACCTGGCCGTACGGCCGGGTCCTGAGCCTCGGATCGAGGACGGCGACGACGCCCCGATCGTCCCGGCTCCGGATCAGCCGGCCGAATCCCTGCCGGAAGGTGAGGATCGCCTCGGGCAGGGTGTCCTCCTGGAACGGATCCCCTCCGCGGTTCCTGATCGCCTCGGCGCGCGCCTCGGCCATCGGATGCCCCGGCACGTCGAACGGCAGCCGCGTGATCACGACCAGCCGCAGGGCGTCCCCGGGCACGTCGACCCCCTGCCAGAAGGTCATCGTGCCGAGCAGCACCCCACGGCGCGTCAGCCGGAACTTCTCGAGGACGGACGAGGCCTGCCCCGGCTCGTGGCGGAAGAGCTCGAGCCCCGCGAGGTCCGGATCGTGCCGCAGCTCCGCGTGCACGCGCCTCAGGAGCGCGTACGAGGTGAAGAGGAGGAAGGCCCCGCCGCCGGAGGCGAGGAGCAGCCGGCGGCACTCGCCCTGCACCCCCTCCGCGAACCCCTGCGGGTCCGAGCCCGGATCGGGCAATCCCTCGGGCAGGTACAGGAGCGCCTGCTTCTCGAAGTCGTAGGGGGAGCCGAGGATGGTCTCGTCCGCCGCCGCGACGCCGAGGCGGCGGCGCAGGTGCGAAAGCGTCCCGCCGGCCGCCAGCGTGGCCGAGGTCAGCACGACCCGGCGCGCGTCCTCGAACAGGCGCGGGCGAAGGACGTGCGCCACCTCGATCGGGGCGACGCGCAGGGTGGCTCCCTCGTGCCGCGGGGCGCATTCCACCCAGTAGACGGCGTCCGGGACGCGCTGCTCGAGGAACTCCGTCACCCGATCGCGCAGGTCGCGGGCCCGGGAAGCGAGGGAGGCCAGCGCCAGCGCCTCGTCCGGATCCGCGTCGCGCTCCTTCTCCTGGAGCGCCTCTTCCAGCTCCGTCAGCGGGGAGCGCAGGCGGTTGGCCACGGCGCCGGGGGCGCGCACCCGGACCAGGGGAGCGTGCCCGGCCGTTCCTTCGGGAGGCGAGGAATCTCTCTGCGCGCCCAGTCCGAGGGAGCGCAGCTCCGCGAAGAATGTGCGGGACGCCTCTTCGAGACGCGGGACGATCGCGGGAACGGGGCCGGCCCCGGCCGGTACCGCCCCCTTGCCCGGGCGCCGGGGACGGCGCCCCCGCCTCCCGTCGCCGAGATCGCGCAGCAGGTTCCCCACGGAGCGGTCCGAGACGCTGAAGCCGAATTGCGCCGTGACCGACTCCTCGACCCGGTGGGCCTCGTCCAGGATCACGACCGAGTGCGGCGGCAGGATCCGCCCTCCCGACTTGAGATCGAGAAAGAACAGCGCGTGGTTGACGATCAGCAGGTCGGCATCGCGCGACCGGGCCAGGTCCCGGCGGTACAGGCAGCCCTCCCAGTACGGTCCGCGCGCCCCCTGGCAGATCTCGCGGTCGCGTCGCACCCGCTCCCAGATCGCGTCCGGGACGGGGAACGGGATCTCCGAGCGCAGCCCCGTCGGGGCGCTCTGGGCGTGGCGGCCGAGGGCCTCGAGGACCTCGGCGGACTTCGGCTCGACCAGGTCGCCGCTCGAGAGCGCCGACTCGCCCAGGCGCTGCACGCAGAGGTAGTTCTCCGATCCCATCAGCAGAGCGTGGCGGAAGCTGACGCCGGCAGGCTCCAGGGCCCGCTCCAGGAACGGCAGGTCCTTGCGCGCGAGCTGCTCCTGCAGGGCACGGGTGTGGGTCGAGACGATGACGCGCCGCTCCTCGTGAGGCAGGGAGCGGTCGCGCGTGGCGTAGAGGATCGCGGGGACCAGGTACGCCAGCGACTTCCCGATGCCGGTGCCGGCCTCGATCAGGAGGTGCCGCCCCGAGGCGAGCGCCGCGGCGACGTCCTGCGCCATCCGCCCCTGCTGCGGGCGCGGCTCGAACGTGGGGAGCGCCCGGGCCAGCGGGCCGCCCGGCGCGAACATCCCGGCCACCTCGGAGATCACCGGCGGGTCCTCCATCGGGGAGCGGTCCGGGCGTCCCGGATCAGTTCATCTGCGGGACCAGGCGCTTCATCTCGTCCAGCCTGGTCCGGATCTGCGGCGCGTCGGGGGCGTCGGGGGCGAGGCTCAGGTACCGGTCCAGGTCCGCGACCGCCTCGGCGATGAGGGCGAGCCGGTAGTGGATCAGGCCGCGATCGCGCAGCGCGTCCGGCCGGTCCGGCTCGAGGCACAGGACCAGCTGCTGGATCTTCAGGGCCATGTTGAATTCGCGCCGCTGCTGGTAGATCCCCTTGAGATTGTTGAGCATCCTCTCGATGATCTCTCGGTTCCTCGCCCGCCTGAGGAATTCGGGGCGGTACTCCAGCTGCCCCTTGTACATCTCCAGGAGGAGGGCGCGGCAGTCCTCCTCGGTCATCAACCGGCCGCGATTGAACGGATCGATGAGGATGTCCGGCGATCCCGACACGCCCCCCAGGCGCACCAGGAAGTGGCCGGGGAAGGCGACCCCCGCGAGCGGGCAGCCGATGCGCCTCCCGACCTCGAGATAGACGGTGGACAGGGAGATGGGGATTCCGATCCGGCGGTCCAGGACGTCGTTCAGGAAGGAATTGCGCGGGTCGAAGTACTCCTCGCGGTTCCCCTGGAAGCCCATCTCCTCGAACAGGAGGCGGTTCAGGTGGGCCACCCGGCTGCGCGGTCCCTCTCCGTCCTTCAGCCGCGGCGAGATGTCGGCCGCCATCGCGTCGAGCCTGGACAGGTAGCCCCCCACATCGAGATCGGGGTACTCCTCGCGCGCGATGAGCAGGGAGGCATGCCCCAGATCGATCGCATCGTCCGGCAGCGCGACGAGCGCGGCAAATGCCTTGCGGCTGTCTCTTGGATCCGCCATGAGCCCGCGACTATTCTAGTATGAGCGGCATGACCCTGGCCGCGCCCCTCGCCCTGAGCCTCTACTACCTGGCCTCCTTCGCCGTCCTGGGGGTCTACATCCCGTACTTCAACCTGTATCTCGCGGCGCTGGGGTTCTCGGGCCTCCAGATCGGGATGCTGAACCTGCTCCTGCCCCTGACCATGGTCCTGCTGCCCGCCCCCGGCGGCATGCTGGCCGACCGTCTCGGGCGAAGACGCGGGCTGGTCATCGCGTCGGGCCTCCTGTCGCTCGCCGCCTTCACCCTGATGCTGGCCGCCCGGACCTTTCCGGCCGCCGCCCTGGTGATCGCCGCCTATGCCGCGCTGCGCGCCCCGGCCCTGCCGCTGGTCGAGGCCACGGCGATGGAGGTCTCGGCGGCGGGGGGGCCGCCGTACGGCCGGATGCGTGCGTGGGGGTCCCTCGCCTTCATCGTGACGGCGCTCGCGGCGGGACCGCTGGTCGGCAGCATGGGAGAGCGCGTCGCCCTGCACCTGATGATCCTGCTCCTGGCGTTCCAGGTCCTGGCGGCGCTTCTCCTGCCGGCGGAGACGCCGCGACCCCGGCCCGCGGGCGGCGCGTCGGATCTCGGGCGCTTTCTGCGGCGCCCGGCGGTCCTGTTCTTCCTCCTGGCCTCCATCCTGGTCCAGGCGGCCCACGGGCCCTACTACGTCTTCTACAGCATCCACCTCAAGGCCTGCGGCTACAGCCCGCGCGCCATCGGCGTCCTGTGGGGGCTCTCGGTGGCCTGCGAGATCGTCGCGATGCTCCTGATGCCCCGCATCCTCGGCCGGTGCGGGACGCTCCCGGTTCTGGGGACCGCGGCGGTCCTGGCGGCGGTCCGCTTCACCATCTGCGCGCTGAGCGCGGCGCCCGGGGCGATGATCGTCGCGCAATCGCTGCACGCCGCCACGTATGCCGCCTTCCACGTGGCGGCGGTGACCCACACGCACCACCTGTTCGGACCCAGGCGGCGCGCCAGCGGCCAGGCGATCTACGTGTCGGCCGCCTACGGCATCGGCAACATCCTCGGGATGTTCTCGAGCGGCGTCCTGTTCGACCGCACGACGATGCCGGTGCTCTTCGCCGGGGCGGCGGTCGTGGCCCTGGCGGCCGTGGGCTCGGTGATCGCGGCGGGACGGAGTGATCCGATCCCGCCGGCGGCGATGTAAAATGACGGGATGAATCTCGAGCGCGCGACGTGGCGCCCCACCGTCCGGATCGGGCACAGCCCGGATCCGGACGACGCCTTCATGTACTACGGACTGGCCTCCGGCAGGGTCCCGACGGGCCCCTACGAGGTGG
>DATNEZ010000215.1:0-13804 GCA_035606645.1 Binatia bacterium | reverse complement strand
CGTACAGGAACGCGACGTCCAGCTTCAGCACCTCGATGAACTCGATGATGCCGCGGTTCGCGATGTTGAACTCGCCGTCGAAGTTGAATGCACGCGGGTCGGAGTCGGAGCCGTACTCGGCGATCTTGCGGTAGTTGATGTCCCCGGTCAGCTCGGTCGAGTCATGGTTCTTCTCGTCCTTCGGCTGGAAGGTGCCGATGCCGATCCGGTCCTTCTCGGAAAGGATGATGCGGCGCACTCTCAGGTGCGAGACGATCTTCGTCCAGTCGCCGCCGTAGCGCAGGTTGAGCTCCTTGTAGTTCTGCCGGCAGGCGGGGCAGAGGTCCCCTTCGATCAGGACCCGCTCCCCCTCGGGGCGCCCCTCGTTCAGCATCCGCACGACCTCGGGGCGCAGCCCCTCGGGCACCAGGTGCAGCGGCTCCTCGTGCATCGGACAGGAGATGATCTCGCTCTGGTCCGGACGCTTGCGGCCGATCTCGGCCGGCAGCACCCAGGTGAAGGTGTACAGGGCCCCCTCGGGCGTGCGCGAGTAGTCCTCCAGCCCCTTCTTCAGGAGCCTCACGATCGTCGACTTCGAGGATCCGACCGGCCCGTGCAGCAGGAGGACGCGCTTCTCGGTGCCGTACCGCTGTGCCGCCGACTTGAAGACGTTCACCAGCTTCTGCAGCGGGATGTCCAGCCCGAAGATCGCGTCGACGCCGCCATGGTCCTTGTCGTCGAAAAAGTTGTAGTGGATGATTTTCTTCTTGTACTCGTAGTACTCCCGCGTCCCCTTCGACAGGATCATGTCGTACATGCGCTGGAACGCCGTGCGCGTGACCTTGGTGTTGTGGCGGACGATCTGGAGGTAGTCCTCGAAGCTCCCCTCCCAGTGCTGGTCCTTGAAGCCCCGGAGGTCCTGGAGCCTCCCGATCATGTTCACGATCTCTGAGCCTGTGGGCACCGGTTTCACCTCACGCTCGCTGGTCGTGTCTCGGGTGGGAGAATGTGATGTATCTCTTTGGTAGGCCATGTCTTCCTCTATCTCAAATGACCTCAACGTAATATAAGGCTGAGTCAAGGAATTGTCAAAGCCGTTTGTTGACAGCCCCAGGGGGAGCCATTAACATCGCGGCGCGAGCATCCCTGGAGTGACCGTGGACCCGCAGGACCTGAGACGCAACGTCCAGGACGACATCCGGAAAATCCTTGCAGACCCTGCCGCGCGGGGCGAGCGCCTGATCGAGGCGCTCGCGGACCTGGCTGTCCGGCATCCCATCGAGCCGTGCCGCGCCGCCCTGGCCTGCTCCGTCGCCCTGGACTGCCCCGAGGACGAGGCGGCCCGCCTGATCCGCGCCATTGACGGGCATCGATCCGGCCTCGAGGAGACGATGGGCAGGGACCCCGGCTTCATGGTCGCCGCCTGCGACCTGCTCCACGAGGTCGACCGTAGCCTGCGGGAGCCGGTGTTCCGCTCCGGCGCCGAGCCCATCCGATCGGCCGCGGGGGAGGTCGGGCCGTCCCTCGAGGACTCCATGGTCCGGGAGTCGCGGCGCGCTCGACGCTTCGGGCGTCCCCTCGCCGTGGCGGTCCTGGCGCCGCACGGGGAGGCCCCCCTGGCGCCCGCGGACCTCGATGCGGCCCGCCGCGGCCTGTACGACTGCGCGCGCGACACGGACGTCGTCGGCGGCATCCCGCCCGACGGCATCGTGGTCGTGCTCCCGTCGACCGGCGGGAGACAGGGCCTTCAGGCCGCCGCGCGGTTCCGCCAGTCGCTCCTCGCGGCGACCGGTGCGACCTGGAGCGCCGGCGTGGCCTCGGACCCCGGGGAGGTCGCCGACGCGCTGGACCTGGCCCGGCGCGCCACCGAGGCGCTGGCGGCGGCCCGCGCCGAAGGCTCCGGACAGGCTCTCTACCGGCAGGAGCGTCGCCTCCACCCCCGCACGGTGGTGCGGGTCCCGATCGAGGCCCGGCTGCGCCGGGACGGCGTCGACTGGGCCATCGAGCTGCAGGACCTGTCCCTGGGAGGGGCGCAGTTCACCGTCCACCAGAGGATGGACCCCGGATCGGAGGTCACCCTGGCGGTGCGGCGCGGGGCGGTGCGCCCGGCGGCCGCCTCGATCCCGTCGCGCGTCCTCAGGGTGGCGGACGGGCCTCTCGCCGGCCGGGCGCCGTGGACGGCGGCCGTGGCGTTCGGCGAGGAATCGCGGCTGCATGTCGCGGGTGTCCTGGCCGAGATCGACCCGCGCGGTCCGGGCGAGGCCCCGTGATCACCCTGGAGGAGGCGTCGCGCCATCGCGAGGAGCTGGCCGAGATCCTGCGCGAGGATGCCCACAACGAAGAGAGAATCCTGAGACGGCTGGACCAGATCAGGACCCAGAGCGGGCTCCAGGTGTACGCCGCGCTCCTGCTGATCCTGACCGGGCTGGGTTTCGAGGAATCGGAGGCCCGGCTCCACTGGGAGGAGGTCCTCAAGCACCGGCAGCGGCTCGGCCAGTCGCTGCAGCGCAACGTCGGCCTGCGCGTGGCGGTGCTCGACTACTTCGTCAACGTCAACCGCCAGCTCACCAGCCCGCGCATCATCGACCTGTCCCTGCACGACCGCCAGGAACCCTCGTCGCCGATCGATGCGCGCACCGGGCTGTGGAACGCGCGCCAGTTCCTGTCCGCGCTGCAGAAGGAGATCCGCCGCGCCAAGCGATACAGGCTCGAGCTGACGGTGCTCTATCTCGACATCGACGATTTCCGGGAGATCAACGAGCGGCACGGCGAGCTGGTCGGCGACATCCTGCTGCGCGAGGTGGCCATCCTGGTGAAGAACAAGATCCGCGACATCGACATGGCGGCGCGGCTCTCCGGCGAGGAGTTCGGCCTGATCCTTCCCGAGACCGAGCGCATGGGCGCCTTCCTCGTCGCCGAGCGGATCCGCAAGGAGATGGAGCGTCACTTCCTGCGCCGCGACATCGACGGCCGCCCGATCGCCATGACCGTCACCATCGGCATGGCGAAGTACCCGGCCGACGCGGCGATGCCGGACCGGCTGGTGCGGCGGGCCGAGGAGGCGATGCACCAGGCGAAGGCGCGCGGCGGGAACACGGTCGGCGTCTACTATCGCGAGCGGCGCAACTACATCCGGTTCGACGTGATGCGGCAGCACGTCCAGATCCGCGTGACCCCGGCCGGCCGGGACGCTTCGGAGTTCCGCGAGGAGACCGAGGCGCCGGTCAACATCAGCCGCAGCGGCCTGCTGTTCGAGAGCGACCGGCCGTTCGCCATCGGCGACGAGCTGGTGATCGTCTGCCAGGACGGGCGGGACCAGGCGCGCGTCACGCTGCGCGCCCGCGTGGTGCGCATGGAAGAGATCGAAGGGCAGCCGCTGCGCTACGAGGTGGGGGCCGTCTTCCTCCTCGAATGGGACCACCAGGAGGCCCAGGTCACGGAGTTCCTGCGGCGCGGCGGCCTGGCCGCCGGCTGACGGCCACCGCGATGATCGTCCTGGGTCTCGACACCGCCACAAGGCGCTCCAGCGTGGCCCTGGCGCGTGCCGGGCGGATCGTCTCGCTCGTCCTCCTCGACGGCCAGAGCGGGCGCGCGGGGGACCTCCTGGCCCGCCTCGACGAGCTGCTCACCGGGGCGGGACTCCGTCCGGCGGACCTGGGGGGCATCGCGGTCACGGTCGGCCCCGGCTCCTTCACGGGCGTGCGCATCGGGATGGCCACGGCCAAGGGGCTGGCGTACTCTCTGGACGTGCCCCTGGCGGGACTCTCCACGCTCGAGGCCCTGGCGCGGGCCGCCCTGCCTTCGGCGGGGGACGCGCCGGGCCTGGGCGCGGTGCTCGAGGCCGGCAAGGGGGAGGTGTACGCCGCGCTCTTCCGCCGAGAGGGGGCTGAGCTGAGGCGGGAAACGGAAGACCGGTCCTGGAGACCGCGCGACCTGGTGCGGGAGACCCCGGCCGGGACGATCCTGGTGGGGGACGCGGTCGCGACGCTCCGCCGGGAGGCGGGATGGGACGGCGCGGACCTGCAGGGGATCGAGCCGCAGCCGGCCCTGGCGGGGGCCGTGGCCCTGTGGGGCGGGACGACGCTCAGCCCCGGCGGGGGATACGAGGCGGGGGGCCTGCGCCCCAATTACGTGCGTCCGTCGGACGCGGTGAAGGCGCGCCGATGATCGTCAAGACCCGGAGGCAAAGGGGCGGCGCCTCGGCGCTCCAGTTCGGCGCGATGGCGCTCGAGGACATCCCCGGGGTGATGGAGATCGAGAACCAGTCGTTCCCGATCCCCTGGAGCGAATCGTCCTTCCGCTACGAGCTCCTCGAGAACCCGTACGCCAGCCTGTTCGTGGGACGGTTCCGCGCCGACCCGTCGGTCGTGACGTTCGCCTGCATCTGGATCGTCGACCAGGAGATGAAGATCAACAACATCGCCGTCCACCCGCGGGTCCGCGCGCAGGGGGTGGGGACGCGCTTTCTCCGCTTCCTGCTGGACCACGCCGCGGCCCAGGGCTGCCGCGAGGTGACCCTCGAGGTGCGGCCGAGCAACGGGGCGGCCCTCGCCCTGTACCGCACGGCCGGTTTCGTCCCGATCGGACGGCGCAAGCAGTACTACACCGACACCCATGAGGACGCGATCGTGATGTGGCGCCGGATCGAGCCCAGGGCGGGGGGATGATGCCGTCCGCGCCCTTGCACCAACCGATCCGGGATGCTAGACTTGGCCGTAAACATGGACGCCTGTGCGGCTCAACCGCCTTCGCTGGAACGCCCTTAAAAACCAGGAGGTTTAGGACGATGGTGCACATCCAGGAGGACCTGAAGAGGACCCTTTCGGAGAACCACGAGGAGTATCGAAAGCTGCTGGCCGAGCACGCCAGCTGTGAGTCCCGTCTTCAGGAACTTCAGGGGAAGGCCGCCCTCGACGACGCCGAGCGGGTCGAGAGCGTCAACATCAAGAAGCAGAAGCTGCAGCTCAAGGATCGCATGGAAGCGATCCTCCGGCACCACATGGAGCGCACCAGCGGCGCCGGAGTCCGGTAACCAGGACCTCGGAGGTCCGGAGCGCACGGCATGAGGGGGCGCCCTGGGGGCCCCCTTTTTGTACGGGAGGCACAGGTGCCTGTGGCACGAGAGGCGTTCCCCTTTCTCCTGGGCCTTCTGGCGGCCGCCGTCGTCCTCGGCATCATCATGGGCCCCTGGGGCGTCGTCCCCGCCCTCGTCCTCATCCTGTTCGTCCTCTTCTTCTTCCGCGACCCCGCGCGCGTGTCACCGGCCGGGGAAGGCCTGGTGCTGTCGCCGGCGGACGGCCGGGTCACAGAGGTCGAGCGCGGCCCGCACGGCGCGCGGATCTCGGTGTTCCTGTCGCTGTTCGACTGCCACATCAACCGCTCCCCCGTGGAGGGGACGGTCCGCGGGGTGAGGCACACGCCCGGCCGCTTCCACCCGGCCTGGCAGGGCCGCGCGAGCCATGAGAACGAGCGCAATCACCTGGTGATCGCCTCGCGGACGGGCGAGTACGGCGTCACCCAGATCGCCGGCGTCGTGGCCCGCCGGATCGTCTGCGCCAAGACGATCGGCGACTCCGTGGGGCGGGGCGAGCGGATCGGTCTCATCCGGTTCGGCTCGCGCACCGACCTGCACCTGCCGCCGGGCGTCGAGCCGGTCGTCGCCGTGGGGGATCGGGTCCGCGGCGGGCTGACGGTGCTGGCGCACGAGGCCGCGGCCACGCGGCGCGCGTCGGCCGCAGGAGCCCGGTCGTGAGGGATCCCGCGCGCTTGAAGGACCGCGCCCGCTTCCGCAGGGGCGCGTACCTGATCCCGAGCCTGTTCACCACCGGCAACTTGTTGTGCGGCTACATCGCGGTCGTGCGCAGCATCCAGGGGGAGTTCGAGTGGGCGGCCATCGCCCTGTTCATCGCGGCCCTCCTGGATCGCGTGGACGGCTGGGTGGCCAGGCTCACGGGGACGACGAGCGACTTCGGCGTGCAGTTCGATTCGCTCGCCGACGTCATCTCGTTCGGCATCGCGCCCGCCATCCTGGCGTACCTGTGGGCCCTGTCGTCCCTTCCCAGGCCCTGGTCCCTGGCCCCCTTCCTGCTCCTGGCCACGAGCGCGGCCCGGCTGGCGCGATTCAACATCCAGGGCCCGGCCCTGGACAAGCGCTACTTCGTGGGGCTGCCGACCCCGGCCGCCGCCTGCGCCATCGCCGCCTGCGTCTTCTACGACCCCGAGCGGGTGACCGACCGGATCACCGCCATCCTGGTGATGTGCCTGATCGTGACGCTCTCGGTCCTGATGATCAGCAAGGTGCGGTACCGTTCGTTCAAGGAGATCGACCTGCGCCGCCGCGTCCCCTCGGTGGTCGTGATCCTGATGGCCCTGGTGTTCTTCGTCGCGGCCGGGTATCCCAAGGAGGTCGGCCTGTTCCTGAGCTTCGCCTACCTGCTGTCCGGGCTGGTCCCGCGCCTGCGCGCCGCCGCGGCGCAGAAGGAGCCGCGTCCCGCCGCGGCCGGAGGCCGCGATGGCCGTGGTTGAGACGGCGCGCTTCCGACGCAAGGCGCACCTCGCGCTGTTCGGCGCCACGAGCCTCGCCGCCCAGGGGGTGAAGGATCTTCTGGCCGCCCGCGGGTTCCCCTCGGCGTCCCTGCGCCTGTTCGCCTCGTCCACCGACGAGGGATCGAGCCTGACGGAGTTCAAGGGAGAGGCGATGCTGGTCACCGAGCCGGACATCGACACCCTCGACAACCTGGACATCGCCTTCCTCTGCGGCAGCCCGGAGGAGGGGGGCCGCTACCTCGACTGGCCGGCGCGGGCCGGGTTCGTCGCCGTCGATCTCACCGGCGCCTCGATCCAGGGGACGGCGCCGCCGGTGAACGTCTCGGTCAACCCCGGGGCGATCCCGGCGGGGCCCGGAGTGATCGCCACGCCTCACCCGATCGCCCAGCTCCTCTCGACCCTGCTCGCGCCTCTCGGGAAGGGCTGCGGTCTCAGGGAAGCGATCGCCGTCGTCCTGCAGCCGGCCTCCCAGCGTGGAGGGCCGGGCATCGACGAGCTCTACCAGCAGTCCGCGAGCCTCCTGAGCTTCTCGGAACTGCCCAGGGAGGTCTTCGGGCGCCAGCTGGCGTTCAACCTGATTCCCGGCTTCCTCAGCGAGGGTCCGCACGACCGGGGGGCGGCCCGTCTCCTGGAGGACCAGGTCCGGCGGATCACCGGAGGGAGCTTCGCGCTCGGGCTCCAGGAGATCCAGGCGCCCGTGTTCCATGGTCACGCGGTCATGGCGCACGTGGTGCTTCAGGCCGGCACGAGCGCGGACGACCTGGCGGCATGCTTCGAGGGGAGGGACGAGTTCCGCCTCGAGCGGGACGGCGAGACGGCGACGCCGGTCGAGAGGGCCGGTGAGGCGGGGATCCTGATCGGCGGCATCCGGCCGGGAGCGGGCCCGTCGTCGTTCTGGATCTGGGCGATCTGCGATGACCTGGCGGGAGGCACGGCGCTCAATGCCGTGCGCATCGCCGAGCTGCTCCTGGAGCGCGGCACGGCGAAGGGGCGCGCATGAAGGGGATCGGCCGGCTCGCGCTCGCGACGATCCTCCTGGGGATCGTGCCGGGCGCCGGGGCGCAGGACATGAAGCGTCCGGAAGAGCAGCTGGCGGCGATCTACAGCCTGAAGGTGCAGCTGGAGATCGAGCAGCGGAGGCTGGACGAGGCGTTGCAGCGCCATTCCGAGCTGTCGCGGGCCCGCGAGGACGCGCGCAGCCGTCTGCAGCGCATGTACGGGGAGCTCGATGCCATGGTGGAGGGACGGGCGGAAGGGGACCCCGATCTCATCGAGGCGCGCGAAGCCGACATCCAGAAGACCGAGCAGGAGGTCACGGTCCTGAGCGCGGAGACACGCCGCATCCGCGAGACCATCAAGGACGCGCACGATCGGATCGATCTCCTGGGCGACCGCATCGGCCGGTTGAGGAAGACGCTCCCCTCCGACACCGAGGCGCTCACCGGGTCCTGGGAGGTCAGCTACCTGCCGAGCGGCGACAAGGGAATCTTCATGCTGCGCCAGTCCGGGACGCTCCTGGCGGGGGAGTACACCCTGGAGGGAGGGTGGAAGGGGAGCCTGCAGGGGACCTTCGTGGACGGGAAGGTGCTCCTGCACCGTATCGATTCGAAGCTCGGGCGCTCCTCCGATCTCGAGGGGATCCTGGCGCCCGACGGCCACACGCTGCGCGGCACCTGGCAGAACTACATCCTCTCGGGGGGGGCGCCGACGAACGGATCGTGGATCGCCCGGAAGCGGCAGGAGAAGGCGGAGCCCTAGCTCCCCGCCCCGGAATCGGCGGCGCCGTTCGGGGCGGTCAGCCGGAACGGGATCGAACCGAGGTCCGGGGCGCTCTCGTCCCCCTTCACCGCCAGGACGTAGTCTCCGGCCGGCAGGTCGGCGGTCGGCAGGTTCATCTTGATGGTCCCCGCCAGGGGGCCCTTCCCGCCGGCCTCTCCCTCATTCCCCTGCGGGACCTGGATGCTGCGCAGGACCTTCCCTCCGTCCCTGATCTCGAGCCGGATTCCGGCCGCATGCCCTCCTCGCTCCAGGCGGAAACCGGACGCCAGGGGCTCGCCGATCGAGAACGTGGACTTGAGCGCGGGGCCCATGCTGAAGTGGGTCGCCTCGTCAGACCTCGTCCCTGCCGATGCGGACGGCGGCACTTCCACCCACAGGCTCTTCTCCTGCAGAGAGTAGATCGACAGCCCCAGCACGTCGCCGGCCTCTCCCGCCGCGCCGATCGAAAGGCGGGCGGCGCCGATCGTGCCGCCATCGAGGTCGGAGACGACGGCGGTGACCTTCTGCGCGCCCCGGGGGAGCAGGGCGCGGCTGAAGAAATTCACGCCGGGAAGCCGGGGGTCCCGGTCGCGCCCGGGCGCTATCCGCACCTGGCGCGCGGTGCGCAGCGTCTCGGTTTGCGACTCGTCGAGGGCCACGAAGCCGATCTCGAGCCGGGCGACCGGTCCGTCCGGTCCGGGGACCGCGAGCAGGCGGCCGGGGGGGAGGTGGACGACCAGGTCGACGACCCGCCCCCCCGGGTCGCCGGGGCCCGCGATGGCGCAGATCTCGATCCCCATCCCGGGATACAGGTCGGGCAGCAGGTAGGCGGCCTGCAGGGCCCGCTCGCGTGCCTGCTCCGGCAGGAGGCGCGTGAAGCCGCGCCGCCATTTCAGGTGGGCGCCGCTTTTCTTCACGCGCAGCTGGACCGTGTGGAACTGCCCGTCGGGAGGCCCTTCGGGAGCGTAGCCCAGCAGGTAGTAGCTGCGGCTCCCCGCGTCGGCCTCGACCAGCGCTTTTTGGATGTCGTTCGAGGTGGATGCCGTGCCGCCGGTCTGCAGGGCCAGGGTCGACAAGGTGTTGCCGCGGCGCGAGGCGTTCCGTCCCTCCTTCGAGCCGACGGCGAGCCCGGTCGTCTGGACGCTGTGCAGGGTGACACCGGCGGCCGCGGCCTCGTGCGCCAGCTGCTTGATATCGAGGGTCAGGTCGAAGTTGGCCGAGCCGGGATTGGCGCCCGCACCCGAGCCGCTGAAATAGTCCGTCACCGGGTTGTCCGGCACTCCGTCCCCCATGAAGACGATGGCCTTGTAGCCCGGGTAGGGGGCGAGGGAGTCGACCAGCGTCTTCAGGGCGGTCAGGACCGAGCGCATCTTCGGCGCCTCCTCCTGGGCCCACGCCGTCACCAGCATGAACAACGATAGCGGCGGCCTCGACCCCCGCATGGCCTCCTCGAACTCCAGTTGGCGATCGGCCTTCTCGCTCGCGAACCCCGTATTGCGAGCGGGATCGTTGAGGCTGGCTTCGATCGCCTTCTGGAGCGCTTCCCGATCCGTCGTGAACTCGTGCAGCACCCGCAGCTTCCGGTCGTAGGACACCAGGGCGACCAGGTCGTCCGGAGCGAGGCTCGTGGCGAGGAACTTCTGCGCCGCCCGGCGGGCCTGGGTGAGGCTCTGGTAGACCGATGTCGAGTCCTCGAAAAACAGGATGAAATGACGGGGGTGCTGCGGCCCGGGCTCGGGAACCGGCCCGGCGCCGGCGGCAGGACTGGCCGGGGCGGGGCGTGCGATCGCGGGCACGGCGGGCGCCGCGGCGACGGTCCTGAACTCGACGGAGGCGATCGGTTTTTCGTGGCTGTCCACCCGCAGGGAGAAATCGCCCGCGCCCAGTCCCTCGATCGTCCGGCCGCTGCTGTCGGTGACGTACGCCTCGATCAGCACCAGCTCGACGGTCGAGCGCTCCACCAGGGGAACGGTCGGGCGAGCGGGCTCCTTGTCCGGGGGCGCGGCGCCTGAGGGCGCGGCCCCCGGCAGCGCCAGGGCGATCGCCGCGGCCAGGACTCCGAGGAGGGCATTTCCGCGATTCACATCCAGGCCTCCCGAAGAGGAGCGTCGCCCATTATCCTCCCGTTTCTTGATTTGTCGTGCCGGGGCGCTGTACGATCATCCGCCTTCGAGGCAGTTCTCCCGGATTGGGGCCGCCCTCCATGTCCTACCCGCTGTTCATCGCAAGACGCTACCTGCTGGCGCAGCGCAAGCAGGCCATCATCTACGTCATCTCCCTGATCTCGGTCGTCGGCGTCATCGTCGGCGTGGCCGCCCTGGTCGTGGTCCTGGCCCTGATGACCGGCTTCCAGGACCAGATCCAGGCGAAGATCTTCGGCGCCAACGCCCATCTCACGGTGTTCTCCGGCTCGAGCGGCCGCCCGATCGACGTCCCGGCCGCCCTGTCCCGCCTGACGCGATGCGCGCCGATACTCGCCGCCGCGCCGGTCATCTACGAGAAGGGGATGGCGCAGAGCGAGCTGAACGCTTCGGGGGCCGCCGTCCTGATCAAGGGGATCGAGCCGTCCGCGGAGCGATCGATCACCGACCTGGCGGCGCAGGTCCGCGGCGACCTCGGCATCCTGTCGCTGCCGGGACGGGACGGGCGCGACCGGGCCATCCTCGGGAAGGACCTGGCGCTCAACCTGGGCGTCGGACCGGGGGACGTGGTGCGGGTGATCATCGCGCAGGCCAACGTCTCGCCGTTCCTGACCGTGCCGAGGAGCCGCGAGTTCGAGGTCGCGGGCGTGGCCGACGCGGGGTTCTACGACTACGACAGCAGCCGGGTGTACATCACGCTTCAGGCGGCCCGCAAGTTCATGGGCCTGTCGCCGGTCCAGGCGACGGCGATCGAGGCGCGCGTCCGGGAACCGCGGCGCGTCCAGGAGGCCTCGCGCGCCGTGCAGGCGGAGCTGGGGAACGCCTACTACGTGAACGACCTGATCCGGATGAACCGCACGTTCTTCTCGGCCCTCAGGCTGGAGAAGCTGGGCATGTCGATCGCCATCGGGCTGATCGTCCTGGTGGCGGCGCTCAACATCATCTCGATCCTGGTCCTCATGGTGATGGAGAAGGTGCGCGACATCGGCGTCCTGGTGGCGATGGGGGCGGCCCCCGCAGGCATCCGGAGGATCTTCCTGTTCCAGGGGCTGATCATCGCCTCGGTCGGCACCCTGACCGGGATCGTGCTCGGGGTCGCCCTCGCGTGGATCCTCGATCGGTACCACCTGGTCGGCCTGCCGGTCGACGTCTATTTCATCCCGTACGTGCCGTTCCACATCCGCCCTCTGGACGTGGTGATGGTCGCCGTCCTGACCGTGGGCGTGTCGTTCCTCGCCACCCTGTACCCTTCGTGGCGCGCCGCGCGGCTCGATCCGTCCGAGGCGCTGCGCTATGAGTAGGGAGTCGCCCGAGCCGATCCTGCGGTGCGCCGGCGTGGGGAAGTCGTTCGGGCCGCCCAGCCGGCGGGTCGAGGTCCTGCGCGGGCTCGACCTGGCGGTGGCGCGGGGGGAGATGGTCGCCGTGCTGGGAGAGTCCGGCACCGGCAAGACGACCCTGCTCCACCTGGTGGGGGCGATCGACCGGCCCGACTCCGGGGTCATCCTGTTCCGCGGCCGGGACATCGGGGCGGCGCCGCCCCAGGAGCGCGCCGTCTACCGCAACCGCGATCTCGGCTTCGTCTTCCAGCTGCATCACCTGCTGCCGGAGTTCAGCGCGGTGGAGAACGCCATGATGCCGCTCCTGATCCGGGGGGAGGACCGGGGGAAGGCGCGGGACCGGTCCCTGGCCCTCCTGCAGGAGCTGGGCCTGAAGGACTGCGCCGATCGGAGGCCGTCCGAGCTGTCGGGCGGGGAGCAGCAGCGGGTCGCCATCGCCCGGGCCATCGCCGGGTCGCCGGCCCTCCTCCTGGCCGACGAGCCCACGGGCAACCTGGACGAGCGGAACGCCGAGGTGGTGTTCGGCCTCCTGTCCGAGCTGCACCGGCGGCGCGGCATGACCACCCTGTTCGTCACCCACAGCGCCCGGCTCGCCGAAAAGTGCAGTCGAATCCTCAAGATGGAGCGCGGTTCCTTGACGGATCCGGCGGGCACCCGTTACAATGTTGAGGCTTCGACCACCCAGGCTCCCCGCTAAAAATCGAACGGGCGGGACGGAAGCGAGCGGGCGGACCCCACATGTTTGAGAAGTACACGGAGAAGGCCAAGAAGGTCCTGTTTCTCGCCCGCTACGAGGCCAGCCAGATGGGGAGCAAGGTCATCGGCTCCGAGCATCTGCTCCTCGGCCTGATCAAAGAGGGCGACGACCTGGTCCGTGACCTGTTCGGGCGGTCCGGCGTCAATCTCGAGCTTTTGCGCGCCGAGCTGGAGGCGCGCGGCCCCAGCGGCGAGAAGCAGGCCGCTCCGATCGAAATCCCCTTCAGCGAAGAGACCAAGAAGATTCTCGCCTGCGCCGAGGAGGAGGCGGAGAGGCTTCTGCATCCGTACGTCAGCGACGAGCACATCCTGCTCGGACTGCTGCGGGTGGAGGACTCGGCGGCCGGGCGCATGCTCGCCGAGAAGGGGATGCGCCTCTACGCCCTGCGCGAGGACACGGTCGCGGTCTGGAAGCAGCGGGCGCTGCCGAAGAAGGTCAAGGAGACGCCGTTCCTCAACGAGTTCTCCCGCGATCTCGCGGACATGGCGGCCCGCCAGGTCTTCGATCCCCTCATCGGCCGGGAGAACGAGCTGCAGCGGATGATCCAGGTCCTGTCCCGGCGGCGGAAGAACTCGATCGTGCTCCTGGGCGAGCCGGGCGTCGGCAAGACCGCCCTCGTCGAGGGGCTGGCCCAGCGCATCGCCGAGGGCAGCGTCCCCGTGTCGCTGTCGCGCAAGCGGATCCTGGCCCTGGACCTGTGCCTGATCGTGGCGGGCACGAAGTACCGCGGCCAGTTCGAGGAGCGTCTCAAGGGGATCATCTCGGAGATCATCGGCAACGAGGACATCATCATCTTCATCGACGAGATCCACTCGCTCATCGGCGCCGGATCGGCGGAAGGGTCGCTCGACGCCGCCAGCATCATCAAGCCCGCGCTGTCGCGCGGCGAGGTGCAGTGCGTCGGCGCCACCACCCCGAAGGACTACCACCGCTACATCGAGAAGGACCGCGCGCTGGTGCGCCGGTTCCAGCCGATCCGCCTGCACCCGCCGACGGAGGACGAGACGATCCTGGTCCTGCGGGGCATCCGGGAGCGCTACGAGAAATTCCACCAGGTGCGGTATTCGGACGAGAGCCTGCGCGCCGCGGTGACGCTGTCCAACCGCTACATCACGGACCGGTTCCTGCCCGACAAGGCGATCGACGTCATCGACGAGGCCGGGGCACGGGTCAAGCTGCGGCGGCGCATGAACTATCGGGAGATCCGCGACCTGGAGAAGGACATCGAGCGCGCCGTGAGCAGCATGAAGAGCTTCCTGTTCCGCAAGGACTTCGAGAAGGCGGTG
>DATNEZ010000209.1:0-3895 GCA_035606645.1 Binatia bacterium | reverse complement strand
CAGGAGGTGATGGGGCTCTATCGCAGGGAGCTGGCCATCCCCTCCCTGCCGAACGAGAATCGTCACGCGCTGTTACGCGCCTTCTGACTTCACTCCGCCCCTGGCGGGGTCGCGGTCTTCCTAATTCTCTTCCACACTCTGAGCGCCACTATGGGGCTCGTCCGGCAGCGGCTGGATCCCTCTCACCTGAAGATACGTCACCGCCGCCTTGATCTCGCCGGCCTGCGAATAGTTCGGGTCCAGCTCGAGCGCCCGCTGGAAGTTGTACAGCGCCTTGCCGGGCTCGTTCAGGCCCTGCTGCAGGATCAGGGCGCGGTGGAAGTGGTACCTGGCCAGCTCGGACGGCGGCAGGTCCTTGTGCATCGCCCGCCCCTGGTCGAGCTGCCGGAGCGCGTCCTTGAACTCGCCGGTCTTGAACAGGGCCTCCGCCAGCTCGGCGCGCGTCTGCATGTCGTCCGGCCACAGATCGGCCCCCTTGCGCAGCCACTCGATCGCCGCGGGCTGGTCCCCCTTCAGCGCGAAGGCGCGCGCCATCTTCCGGATCGACAGCAGGTAGGCCGGGGCCTGTTTCAGCGCCTCCTGGAACTGCGCCATCGCCTGGTCGAGAAGAGGCAGGGCCTTCTGCCGCTCCCCCCGCTCGAGAAGCGCCTCGGCCTGCTGCTCCAGGGCGATGCCGATGCCGTGGTGGATGCCGATGTGCATCCCCTTGAACTGCGGCCCCCGGGCGATCGATTCGACCTCGAGCTCCTTCAGGAGCGCCTCGCGGCTCGCGCCCGGGCCGAACCGCGCCTGCAGCTCCGCCTCGCCGCGCGGCCCCGGCGGGCCTTCGCCGAGCAGCAGGAGGCCGGTCAGGTAGGCCTGCAGCGCCTCGTTGTACCGCCCCTCGCCGTAGTAGGCGTTGCCGCTGATGAGCGCCTGCTCGAGAGCCGCCACGACACCGCGCGGCCGCTCGACGTTGACCCCGGCGAGGACGAGCGGGAACAGGATCGCGGCGGTCGCCTGCACGCGCCCCGGGACGAGCGCCCGTGCGCGCGCCGCCATGTCTCCCGAGCGGGCCGCGAAGGCCACGGCGAGACCCCAGAGGCGCCGCAGGAACCTCCCGAGAGCGAACAGCGCCGGCGCGGCGAACAGGGCCAGGATCGGCACGACCGGCACGCGGAACCGCGAGAAATTGAAGAACAGCAGGACGGTCCCCATGTAGCCGAACACCAGCACGTACCCGGGCAGGCACCTGCGCCAGCGGCGCCAGGTGAGCAGGATGCCGAGCAGGCCCAGCGGCGCGACCGTCCCGAAGGTCGAATACAGGTGCAGGCGAACGGGCGCCCACGTCCCTCCCGCCGGAAGCGCGATCGTCCACCACCCGGGCGGCGGGCTCGCGGCGTTGAGCGCATCCAGGAGAGGGGAGAACTGCTGCAGGATGACGTAGTCCAGATTGTCCGGCAGCTCGTAGAAGTTCCAGAAGTGCACGAGCTTGCGGCCGATCAGCCGGAGCCAGGCCAGCGGCTCCTCGGCGATGAACTTCGTCCCCTCGCGGAACCAGAACCAGGACGACTGCATCGGCGTGACGGGATGCCCGGCCATCTCCCCGGCGCGGGCGATGAAGTCGGCGTGCTCGTAGCGCGGGTCCGGCCGGACGAAGGCGGGCGGCACGTACAGCCCGTTGGCGTCCGCATTGTTGCCGATGAAGAAGACTTCGCCCCCGCCGGTCGTCAGGAGCACGAATTCGTGCGACACGAACCAGTTGCGCAGCGTCACCGGGGCGATCAAGAGGACCGTCCCCAGCGCGAAGGCGCCCGCGGCGCGCAGCCCCCGGCGGTTCAGGCCGCCCCCCAGGACGACCGCCAGCCCCGCCAGGACCGGCGCCAGCAGGATGAAATTGTCCCGATCGAGCGTGGTCAACCCGTACACCGCTCCCGCGATGGCGAACAGACGCGCGGAGCGCGGTCCTCCCTCGGCCTCGCCGGCCTTGTCGAGCAGCAGGAGGAGCGCCAGCGTCAGGAAGGGGGAGAGGAAGGTCTTCATGACCATCCCCTCGTAGAAGATGAACGGCCCGTAGATCGCGATCAGCAGGGCCGCGACGACCCCCTGCGCGTGGCCGAACAGCCGCCGGCCGGCGAGGTAGGTGAGCAGGACCGTGCCGGTGCCGATGAAGGACTGCACGATCAGGATCGGCCCGACGCCGGTCCCGACGATCTTCATCAGGACGCCGAGCAGGTAAGCGTACAGCGGGCTCTGGACGAACGGCTCCTTGCCGATCCAGCTCCCGGAAGCGATCTCCTGGCCCCAGCGGTAATAGAAGCCCGGGTCGAGCTCGTCGGGCTGGACCAGCGACGAGTCCTTCATCTGGAAGACGTAGACCAGCCGCAGGGCCAGAGCCAGGGCGCACGTGCCCGCGACCCACACCCAGTCGGGAACCGCCCGTCTGTTCGAGGCTTCCGGCACGCGCCCCCCGCCGCAAATGGCGACGGATTATAGCAGAGGGGGAGTCAGGCCCTCAGGGACAGGGATTGGCGTTCGGGCGCTCGGCCCCGGCGCTGTTCTTCCCGAGGCTTCCTTCGACCCCGCCGATGTTCCCGGTGACGAGGTAGAAGACCGCCTGGCCGCGCGGCGGCGGATCGTCCGCCAGGGACGTGTCGGGCAGGTCGCAATACCGGGCGGCCAGCGGAACGGCGGCGGGGTCCTGAGTATAGAGCCCCGACGTCCGAAGCACCCGGAGGTCACCCCTGTACAGGTTGAAGCTGTCGGGCCCCGCTTCCTGCTGCCAGAGGATCAACGAAGCGTTCGGCAGATCGAGGTAGATCAGGCCGTCGTTGAGATCGCACGCGTCCCCGTCGACGTCCCCGTCGAAGTTGGCCTGATCCTGGTTGGACACGAGGAGACAGTTGTCACAGACGTCCCCGACGTGATCGCCGTCGCCGTCGTCCTGGAAGGAATTCGCCTCGGTCGGACAGTTGTCGCAGACATCTCCGCGCTGATCCCCGTCCTGGTCGGCCTGCGCAGGATTGAACACCGCCAGGCAGTTGTCGCAGGAGTTGCCGAAGCCGTCCAGGTCACCGTCCGCCTGCGATGGGTTGTAGGCGAACCGGCAGTTGTCGCAGGCGTTGCGCACCCCGTCGCCGTCGGAATCCACCCCCGCGGCATCGTCGTCCACCAGGTTGTTGCAGTTGTCGTCGATGCCGTTGCAGCGTTCCACCGCCCCCGGCCGGATGTTCGGGTCGGCGTCATTGCAGTCCCCGAAGCAGGCCGAAGAGCCGTCCCCGTCGAGATCGACGTCGTCGATCGTGCCGTTGCAGTTGTTGTCCTTGCCGTCGCAGACTTCGGCCGAAGGCTGCCGCGGCGTGCAGGTCTGTGGCACGCCCGCGACGCAGTTCGTCACGGTGACTCTGCATTCGCCGAGCCCGCAGGTGGTCTGTCCGAGGTTCTCGTCGATCAGGGTGTCGCAGTCGTTGTCGGCGCCGTCGCAGATCTCGGTCGCACCAGGATGAACCTGGGGATTGAGGTCGTCGCAGTCCCCCTGGCAGATGGCGTAAAGGTCCTCGTCCCGATCAAGACAATCCGCCGGAGGGATCGAAATGTATCCCGTCACCGAAGGGGATTCGAAGTCGGCGATCATCGCCCTGGCGCCGACGTAGAGACACCTGGAATCGGTCGAGAGGGGCAGGACCAGATGGGCGTTCCCTGAAGCATCGGGGGTGACGCCGGTCGGAGTCCATAGCGCCGTTCGCCAGTCGACCCGACCCAGGCAGGATTGAAGGCTGGTGTAGATCCCCGAGACGCTCGAATTGGCGGAGAAAGCGTCCGGGCAGGTCGTGCCGCCAAGGAGCGACATGCCGACCGAGTTCGGATCGCAGTCACTGGAGACATGAGGTCTCTCGAAGTGGAGATCGAGGGTCAC
>DATNEZ010000201.1:0-2573 GCA_035606645.1 Binatia bacterium | reverse complement strand
GAAGGATAGCCTTGTGCATTCGAGCCTTCCCCTTGGGCGATTGGGGGTGTCGGTGCCCCGGACCTGGCTGCCATCGATGTCATGGCTGCTCCTGCCGTCTCTCGTTCTCGCGGCGGACGACCTGCCCGGGTCGGCGCAGTCGACCCTGAGAAAGCTCACCTATCCCGGAAAAACGTGGTCCCTTGTCGTCGATCTGCCCGGATTCGACTTCAGGAATAGAACGACACGGGATGACCTGACAGGTGTCCGCATTTTCGGCGAGAACGAGAGAACGGGCGTCGTCATCTCCGTCTATCTCGAGAAGGCCGAGCGCAATGGGGATGCCGAGGCCTGCCGCGCCTACTACTGGAGCCGGGCGAAGAAAAAGTCGCCTCGCCCAAAGGACGTTCGCTTCATCGCTCGAAAGGACATGGCGCTCGTTGAATACACCACCATCCGAACGGAGGGTGTCGAGATCAGGCAGGACAACGTGAGCGCCTTCCTGTCGCACGACGGAGTCTGGATCGAGATCCATCTGTCCAAGGACAGCCGCAGGGCCACCGACCGAATCGTTTTCGACTGGCTCCTGGACTCGGTGCGAATCGTCGAGCAGGGACGGGAATCCACCTCCGCACCGAGCGTGGCCGCTGCGACGCCTCGGCCTGCGCCACTTTTCCTCCAGGCTCCCGGGAAGCAATGGGGCGTGAGCTTCGAGGCGCCTGGCGCCGAGCTCGAGATGAGGCCGCTTTACGAGTTCGATAGAAAGGACTACGAAATCACGGAGCAGCAAGTCATTGGTACCCAATGGGATGGCCGCATAGAGAAGTCGGGACTGGTCTTCTGGGTTGCTCTGGGGACGGCCGACCCATCCGTCGACGCGAGGGAATCCAGGGACCTCCTATGGGACGGCTTCAAGCGCGGCAAGGCAGCCGGGATGATCGACATCAGGGTCTCGGTTCGGGGCGATTTGCTGGTCGTGGAGTATCTCGCGCCCGTCGTCGGGGGAAGAAAGGCCGATGTCAAGAACACCCTCGCGTTCCTGGCACGCGATGGAATCGCGGGAATCGTCTGGATTTGGAAGGTGGACTACCGCGTGGAGGATGCCCCTGCCTTCGAGGCGGTGCTTGATTCCATCCGGATCGTCGAGACCGTCCCTACTCCACCGTGACGGACTTGGCGAGATTGCGCGGCTGGTCGACGTCGCAGCCGCGCCGCAGGGCGATGTGGTAGGCGAGAAGCTGCAGAGGAAGGACGGCCAGGATCGGCGTCAGGAGGTCCGAGGTCCGCGGCACGGTGATGGTGCGATCGGCGCGGTGCGGCACCTCGTCGTTCCCCTCGTGGGTGACGGCGATGATCGCGCCGTCGCGCGCCCGGGCCTCCTCGAGGTTCGTCATCATCTTCTCGTAGAGCGTGTCGCCGAAGACCAGGGCGACCACCGGGAGGCTCCGATCGATGAGGGCGATCGGGCCGTGCTTCATCTCGCCGGCCGGATAGCCCTCGGCGTGGATGTAGGAGATCTCCTTCATCTTCAGGGCGCCTTCGAGGGCGATCGGGTAGTTGATGCCGCGCCCGAGGTACAGGAAGTCCTTAGCCAGGTGGTAGTCCTTGGCGATCTCCTCGATCTCGGCGTCCTTCGCGAGGACCTGCTCGATCTGCGTCGGCAGGTGGAGCAGGCCCTTGATGTGCTCCTTCGATTCTTCCAGCGTCAGAACGCCGCGGGCCAGCCCCAGGTGCAGGGCCTGCAGGAACAGGGCCGTGATCTGCCCCGTGAACGCCTTGGTGGAGGCGACGCCGATCTCGGGGCCGGCGTGCGTGTAGATGACACCCTGCGCCTCGCGGGTGATCATCGAGCCGACGACGTTGCAGATGGCGATGGTCTTGATGCCGCGCCCGCGCGCCTCGCGCTGGGCCGCCAGCGTGTCGGCCGTCTCGCCCGACTGGCTGATCACCTCGACCAGGTGGTCCTTTTCAAGGATGGGGTTCCGATAGCGGAACTCGGAGGCGATGTCCACCTCGACCGGAAGCCGCGCCAGCCGCTCGATCAGGAACTTGCCGATCAGCGCCGCGTGCCATGACGTGCCGCAGGCGACCAGGTGGAGCTTGCGGCAGTTGCGGAACTCCTCCTGGGTGATCTCCATCTCGTCCAGGAAGATCTGCCCCGTGTCCTGCGAGACGCGGCCCAGCAGCGTGTCGCGGATGGCGCGCGGCTGCTCGTAGATCTCCTTCAGCATGAAATGCTTGAAGCCGGCCTTCTCGGCCATGATCGGGTCCCAGGTGATCCGCTGCACCTTCTTGTTGATCTGCCGGCCGGCCGGATCGGTGACCACGATTCCCTGCTCGGTGATCACCGCGATCTCGTGGTCGTCGAGGAAGAAGACGTCGCGCGTGTGGTGCAGGATCGCCGGCACGTCGGAGGCGACGAAATACTCGTCCTTGCCCAGGCCCACGACCAGGGGCGGCCCGTTGCGCACCGCCACGATCTTCATCGGATCCTTGGCCGACACCACGCAGAAGGCGTAGCTGCCCCCCAGGCGGGCGACGGCGCGCCGCACCCCGTCTTCCAGCGACATGTTGCCCCCCTTGCGGTACTCCTC
>DATNEZ010000131.1:0-2342 GCA_035606645.1 Binatia bacterium | reverse complement strand
ATGGTCACCCTGTCGGTCGTGCCGGTCGGTCCGGCCGTGAGCCTGTTCGGCAGGAGGATCGCGCTGCAGGTCGCCGACGTGGACAACGGCATCCTGATCATCCTGGCCTTCGCCTCGATGGGCGTGTACGGCATCGCCCTCGCCGGCTGGTCCTCCCAGAACAAGTACTCCCTGATGGGGGGCCTGCGCTCGTCGGCCCAGCTCATCTCGTACGAGCTGGCGATGGGAATCACCGTCGTCGGCGTGCTGATGACCACGGGGTCGCTGCGGCTGAACGATATCGTGACGCACCAGATCGAGCACGGCTGGAACGTCCTGTACCAGCTCCCCGGCTTCCTGATCTTCCTGACCGCGGCGTTCGCCGAGACCAACCGGCTGCCGTTCGATCTCCCCGAGGCCGAGACCGAGCTGGTCGCCGGGTACCACACCGAGTACTCCGGCATGCGCTTCTCGATGTTCTACATGGCCGAGTACGCCAACATGATCACCGGCTCGGCGCTGGCCGCCACCCTGTACTTCGGCGGGTACCACGTGCCCGGCCTTCACGCCCTGGGGCTGTCGGAGCCGGTGGCCGCCGCGGTGCAGGTCCTGGCCTTCGGTGCGAAGGTGGCTTTCTTCCTGTTCGTCTTCGTCTGGGTGCGCTGGACGCTGCCCCGGTTCCGCTACGACCAGCTGATGAACCTGGGCTGGAAGGCGCTCCTGCCGATCGCCCTGCTGCACCTGATGTGGGTCTCGTTCCTGGTCCTCACCGGCCGGGGGTGACGGAGAGAGACGTGGTCATTCGCCTGCTCCTGGGGCTCATCGTGGTCGTATTCGCCTTCGCCGTGATCCGCGCCCTGGCCCCCGCGCGCACGGTCCTCGCGGGGGCGGCGCTCGCCGCCGGCGCGGTCGCGCTCGTGGCCCTCAACCCCGCCGCGCTCGCCACCGTGGAGTTCTGGGCCGGGCTCGTCGGCTTCGCCGCCATCCTGTCGGCGCTGATGATCGTCATCCATCCGAACCCGATGGTGTCGGTCCTGTTCCTGATCGTCAACCTGTTCTGCATCGCCCTGTTCTACCTGATCCTGAACGCGCAGTTCCTGGCGGCCATCCAGATCATCGTCTACGCCGGCGCCATCATGGTGCTGTTCCTGTTCGTCGTCATGCTCCTGAACCTGAAGGCGGAGGAGGGGCTGACCGCGCGGGGGGGCGGCCTGCAGCGCATCGGCGCCGTGATCCTGGGCGGGCTGTTCGCCGGGCTCCTGTTCGACGCGATCCGCGATCGCGGGGCCCAGCCGTACTTCGAGCCGGGGTCGTTCGCCTCGGGATTCGGGACGGCGCGCGAGCTGGGAGGTCTCCTGTTCACGCGCTACCTGTTCGCCTTCGAGGCGGCGTCCCTGCTCCTGATCGCCGCGATGATCGGGGCGGTCATCCTGGCCAAGAGGCGGCTCCGCTGATGCGCGTGGAATTCTTCCTGCTGGTCGCGGCGCTGCTCTTCACCATCGGGTGCGTGGGGGTCCTGGTGCGGCGCAACGCCATCGTCATCCTGATGTGCATCGAGCTGATGCTGAACGCCGTGAACCTGACCTTCGCCGCCTTCGCGCACGAGAGCCAGTCGATGACCGGGCACGTCTTCGTGTTCTTCGTCATGACGGTGGCGGCCGCCGAGGCGGCCGTCGGCCTGGCGATCATCATCGCCCTGTTCCGGCGCCGCCGCACGACCGACATCGACGACGCGAGCCTCCTGCGATGGTGAGGTGATGCTGCAGCTTCTCTGGCTCATCCCGCTCCTGCCGCTCGCCGGCTTCGCCGCCAACGGGCTTCTGGGCGCGCGCCTCCTGCCACGCCGCATCGTGGCCCTGGTCGGCTGCGGCTCGGTGCTGGCGGCGTTCGTCCTGTCGGCCGGGGCGGTCCGCGAGCTCGCCGGCGGGCGCTTCACGCAGACCCTCTTCGAGTGGCTGCCGATGGGGCAGACCCCCGGCGGGAGCGATCTCACGGTGAGCTGGGGGTACGCGCTCGACCCGCTCTCGGCCGTGATGATCCTGGTGGTGACCGGCATCGGATTTCTCATCCACGTCTACTCGATCGGCTACATGGAGCACGAGCCCCGGGCCGGGTTCGCGCGCTTCTTCGCGTACCTGAACCTGTTCATGGCGATGATGCTGACGCTCGTCCTGGGATCCTCGCTGCCGGTGGTGTTCGTCGGCTGGGAAGGGGTCGGCCTCTGCTCGTACCTGCTCATCGGCTTCTGGTACGACCGGATGTTCGACGAGAAGACGAAGATGTCGTGCGCCGACGCGGGGCGCAAGGCGTTCCTCACCAACCGCGTCGGCGACGTCGGCTTCGTCCTGGGAATGCTGATCCTG
>DATNEZ010000110.1:0-2166 GCA_035606645.1 Binatia bacterium | reverse complement strand
CTCTTGATCTCGATCAGGCTGGTGTTGTCGATCGGCTTCGCCGTGTAGGTCGCGAGCATCGCGTCGAGCGCCGCCGCCATCTTCGGGTCGGCCAGGACGCCCTCGATGGTCTCGGTCTGCGGGATCCGGCCGAGCCTCTGCGCCGCCTTGAGGGCGACCGGCTTGCTCGTGATGATCTGCGCCTGGGTCGCCAGGTCGTCCCCCGGGCTCCAGGTGAACGCCTCGAGGAACAGCCCGGTGACGCTGTCGGTGCGGCTCCACTTGACGCGGGCGCTCGCCTCGTACACGGGCCGCGCGCGCGGGGTCATGATCAGCGTCAGCCCGCCCAGCGCCAGGCAGCACCCGGCGACGATCTTCCAGCGGCGGCGCAGGATGCGGAGGTAGTCCTGGAGGTTCAGGTCGTACTGGGAGGCCATGTCAGTCCTTCCGGAAGTTGTCGATGATGTAGATCGACTCGATGATGCCGAGGGCGGGCGCGATGATCGACATGACCTCCTGCAGCGTGGCGATGGCGCGGCGCGGCACGAAGACGATGTCGCCCGGGGCCAGCGGCACGTCCGCCTCGAGGTCCCCCTCCTTGAACATCTCCTTGAAGTTGGCGATCGTCATCTCCGCCTTCCCGTCCTCGCCGCGCTTCAGGACGACGACCCCCTTCATGTAGCCTTTCGAGTTGAAACCGCCCGATCGGGAGATCGCCTCCACCAGGCCCATCTTGTCGAGGATGTTCACGACCCCCGGCTGGTTGACCTCCCCCAGGACGAACACCTTGCGGTTCCCCATCGACAGGGACGGGACGAACACGAGGTCGCCGTGCCGCAGCCACGGGTCGTCCCCCTCGTTCCCCTGGAAGACGGCGCGGAACAGGTTGAGCTCGCGTCTCGGGGCGCCCGGGCGGATGACCTGGATGCGCATCACGTCCGCGTCCTGGGAGGGGCCGCCGTGCGCCGACAGGAACTCGACCAGGCGGGTCGGCCCCTCGAGCGCCCAGGATCCGGGGCCGCTGTCGTTCCGGGCGGTGGTCTTCACCTCGCCCATCAGGCTGACCCGGTGGCCGGCGTACTTGGTGATCAGGAGCTCGACGTGCGTCTCCTTGTAGATCGCCTGGAAACGCTTCTCGATGTCCTTCTTCAGCTCGACGACGGTGCGGCCGGCGACCTGCAGCGCGCCGATCCCCATGACCGGGAGGAACGCCTCCCCGTCGCTCTGCACCGTCAGCTTCAGCTCGTCGATCTTCTGCCCGTTCCAGATCCGCAGGCTCAGCACGTCGCCCGGGCCGAACAGGTAGTCCGCCGCGGGCGCGATGGTCTGCTCCTGCGTGACGGCCGGGGCCGGGGCGTCCTCGGCCGCCACCACGCCGAACAGGCAGAGAAGGGCCAGGACGACGATGCCGGCCCCGCGGGCAAGCCGGCGCAGGCGGCGCGCCGCGGCGAGGCGCCGCAGGCCGGCGGGTGGGGCGAAGCGAGGATCGTCGATCGGCAGACGCACGCCGTCGCGCACGACTTCGGTCACCCGGCCGACGAGGTCCTCCCGCAGGACGCCCGCATCGGGGCCCTTCTCCGCGTCCCCGCGGAGCCGGTACAGCCGGCGCCCGTTCCGCATCTCCACGTGGACGAGCCGGTGGACCACGAGGCGATCGGGCGCAGACCGCGCCATCACGATCTGTCCCGGGCGGGGGAGACCGAGGAAGGGGGACACCACCGCCACGTCTCCGGCCCTGAGGGTCGGGCTCATGCTCCCGCCCCGCACGGGAACCATCGCCGCGTGTCCCCCCATGAGAAGCGCGTCGAGGACCGGGGCGGCCTCAAGCCGGGTCTCGGGCAGGCAGGTCGAGGCGGCCCGTACCGCGCTCATACGGCCACCCGTGCTTCGGAGGGGCCGGGTCCCTTCACCCTGTGCCGGATGTGCAGGAACGGGGCGCGCGCCAGGTCGATCACCCTGCGCTCCCCGGGATCCTGGCCGCCGGCCGAGGCGGTGATCTCGACGCGCGGCCGGAAATGGTTGTCCTCGTTCAGCGAGACCACGCGCGCCAGGTCGCCGCTGCTCAGCTCCACCAGGGCGCCGATCGGGAAGATCGGGACCGCCTTCAGGAGAGCCCGGAACAGGGCCGGAGAGAATCGCCGGCCGTGCTGCTCCATGACGAGCGACGTCACGTCGTGCAGATCGGAC
>DATNEZ010000052.1:0-2369 GCA_035606645.1 Binatia bacterium | reverse complement strand
GGGTTCGCGGCCACCGACTTCGTGATCACCATCACCCTGTCGGCGGCGGACGCGGCGCAGCACGCGGTCGAAAACCCCCTCCTGCACCCGTTCCTGGGCGCGCACCGCCTCGGGCTGACCCTGGCGCTCCTCCTGCTCCTGGCGGCCGTTTTCATGATCGGGTTCAAGGAGGCGATCCGCATCGCCATGGTGGTCGCCGTGCCGTACATCGGCCTGAACCTGTCGTCCTGGTCCGCGGCCTGCTGGAAATCGTCAGGAGGCCGGAGGTCATCGACGCCTGGCGGGCCGACCTGGCGGTGCACGGGGACGGGACGGCATTGTTCATCGCCGCGGCCCTGGTCTTCCCGAGGCTGGCCCTGGGCCTCTCCGGCTTCGAGACCGGCGTGTCGGTGATGCCGCTCGTCCAGGGCGGCGCCGGCGACGCCTCCTCCGCCGTGCCGCACGGGCGGATCCGGGCCACGCGCAGCCTGCTTCTCTCGGCGGCGGTGATCATGAGCGGCATGCTGCTCCTGTCGAGCCTCGTCACGACGCTCCTGATCCCGGCCGAAGCCTACGAACCGGGCGGCCCGGCGTCCGGGCGCGCCATCGCCTACCTGGCCCACGGGCTCCTGGGGAACGGCTTCGGGACGCTGTACGACCTGTGGACCATCGCCATCCTGTGGTTCGCGGGGGCCTCGGCCATGGCGGGGCTCCTCAACCTGCTCCCGCGCTACCTGCCGCGGTTCGGCATGGCGCCGCAGTGGACCGAGTACCGGCGGCCGCTCGTCCTGATCCTGTTCGTGGCGAGCGTCATCGTGACGCTGATCTTCGGCGCCAGCGTGGAGTCGCAGGCCGGCGCCTACGCCACCGGGGTCCTCGCCCTCATCCTGTCGGCCGCAGTCGCGGTGGCCCTGACGCTGTGGAAGGAGTTCCGGCACGGCGGGAGGGGCGTGGATCGGGCGCGCACCCTCGGCCTCTGCCTGTTCTTCTGGGTGGTCACGGCCGTGTTCACCTTCACCTTCATCGACAACGTCATCAGCCGTCCGGACGGCGTGATCATCGCCAGCGTCTTCATCCTGGGGATCATGGTCATCGGGGCGGTGAGCCGGTGGCTGCGCTCGACCGAGCTGCGCGTCTCGGAGATCCGCTTCGTGGACGACGAGTCGGCGGCCCGCTGGCGCGCCATGAGCGGCAAGAAGGTGAACCTCGTCCCGGTGCGCTCGCGCCTGGCGGCCGCCAAGGAGCGCAAGGCGGCCGACCTGCGCCGGCATTACGCCGTGACCGGGCCGCTCGCCTTCCTGCACATCCACTTTCTCGACGATCGCAGCGAGTTCCTGGCCCCGCTGCGCATCAAGGTGACCCAGGCCGGCGAGGACTACGTCATCCACGTCTACGGCGCGGTGTCGATCGCCAACACCATCGCCTACGTCAGCGAGCTGCTCGATCCGATCCGTCTGTTCCTCAGCCTCACCGGCGAGAACCAGATGGTGCAGGCGCTCCGCTATCTCGTGTGGGGCGAGGGGGAGATCGGCATCATGGTCTACCGGATCCTGCTGCGCTACTGGGAATGGACGACCGGCGAGGAGGACGTCCGCCCCCTCATCTTCCTGATGAGAGAGTAGCGGACGGGGACGCGGGGCCTCCCGCGTCGTCACGCGATCGTCACCGGCCCGCCGTCCCGCGCTCACCGAACCGTCACACCCTGACTCCGGGCCGCGTCCGGCCGGGCGGCGGGGACTATAATCGCACCGCCCGGACGGGTGCCCGGGGGCGCCGCGACATGCAGACGATTCTGGTGGTGGACGACGAGCGCGACATCGTCGAGCTCGTGCGCTACAACCTGGCGCAGGCCGGGTACCGCGTGGTGTCGGCCTCGGACGGCCGCCAGGCGATCGAGCTCGCCGGCCGCGAGCGTCCCGACCTCATCGTCCTCGACCTGATGCTGCCGGTGATGCCGGGGTCCGAGGTGGCGCGGACCCTGAAGCAGGACGAGAAGACCCGGGCGATCCCGATCCTCATGCTGACGGCGCGCGGCGAGGAGATGGATCGCGTCGTCGGCTTCGAGCTGGGGGCGGACGACTACGTCGTCAAGCCGTTCTCGCCGCGCGAGCTGGTGCTGCGCGTGCAGGCGATCCTCAGGCGCGACGAGAAGGAGCCGACCGGCGAGCGCATCGTCCACGATCCCCTGGTCATCGATGTCGGGGCGCACATCGTCCGCCTGAAGAACCGCGAGGTCACCCTCACGGCCACCGAGTTCCGGCTGCTGCACCGCCTGGCGCGGCGCCCGGGCCGGGCCTACAGCCGCGACCAGCTCCTGGCCGAGGTCTGGGGGTACGGCGGCGAGGTGGAGACCCGCACGGTCGACACGCACATGAAGCGCCTGCGCGCCA
>DATNEZ010000050.1:0-7388 GCA_035606645.1 Binatia bacterium | reverse complement strand
ACCCGTGCGCCGCCACCTCGGCGGCCATGAACTTGTTGTCCAGCGAGAGGTAGAAGATCTCCCGGCCGTCCCGCCGCCAGCGCGGAGAGAGCCCTCCGCCCGACGAAACCTGCCACTTCCCCCCCGGGCCGGGGAACGGTCCCACGTAGACCTTCGGCTCCCCCGACTCGTTGGACGAGTAGGCCAGCCATCGGCCATCCGGAGAGAAGGTCGCCTCGCGCTCGCTGAACGGTGCGTCGTGGAAGAGGTATGGCTTTCGGTCGCCCGCAAGCGGAACCATCCAGATGCTCCAGCCGCCCAGCTTTCCCTCCTGATAGGCCAGGAACTTTCCGTCGGGCGACCAGTCGGTCGGAAACCTGTACCGATCCGATCCCTCGACGAGCAGCTCCTCGGCGCTCGAGCCGTCCGAAGCCTTCTGGTAGACGGCGTGCTTCCCGCCCCGATGGGCCTGGTACGCGATGCGCTTTCCATCGGGGGACCAGATCGCGTAGATGCTCCCCCCGGTCGAGGCCGAGCCGAACGTCTGCCGCGTCTTGACGCCGCGCGCGATATCGCAGCTCCAGATGTCGTATCCGGACGAATCGAGGTAGAACAGGAGGCGCTTCCCCTCCGGCGAGATGCGGGGGCTGGCGTAGGCGTCCATGCCGGATACCGTGCCGACCTGCTTGCCGCTCCGGTCGTACCACACGAGCTGGCGGTCCGCGCGCGTCGGGCCCTCGGCGTACGCCAGGAGTCCGTTTTCGGACGCGGAGAACAGTCCTCTCGAATAGACCGCCACCTCGCGGACCGGATCGGCGATCGCCAGGGCCTCCCCGGTCACCTTCAGGCGCTCCGCATCGAACGGCAGGGCCATCAGGGTGTCCATGCGCAGGAACAGGATGTGCCCCGAGGCGTAGAGGGCGCCGGCGTGCGAGTGCAGGAGAACTTCGTACGACTTCGAATCGAGCGAGCTCAGCCGGACCTCGTTCGTCGGGTTCTCCCTCGGCGTGAACACCCCGCTCCCCGCCAGGTAGAGGAAATGCCGTCCATCCGGCAGGAACCAGGGCCAGCGATGCGAGTTCTCGTAGCGCGCCGGGTCCAGGACGGTCACGGCGGTCACTTCGCCGCCTCCGGCCGAGACCCGGTAGATGCCCCCGTTGACCGACGGACTGAACAGGATGTCCCCCTGCCGGTTCCATGTCCCGCCGCGCCCGTCCGAGGCGTCGCACAGCGTGAAGGGACTGCCGCCCGAGACTTCGATCTTCTTGAGCTTGCTGCCTGCGAAGAAACCTACGAACCGTCCGTCCGGCGACCAGAACGGGTAGGTGGCTCCGCTGGTCCCGGACAGGGGCTCGGCGCGAAGCGCATCGATCGGGCGGACCCAGAGCGACGACTGGCTGCCGGCGGCGGCCGCGACGAACGCGATCCGGCGGCCGTCGGGAGAGAGCGCGAACCCGGCTCCGTCGGACAGCATCAGGCTCGAATCCGGCATCGGCTTGATGTACGACCGCGTGACCCTCACCTCGGCAGGGGCTCGCGTCGCCTGCTGGTACGCCAGCGCCAGGGCCGCCGCGGTGGTCATGGCCAGCGCGACTCTCAGCAGCCGGTCGCGGGTCCTCCGGTGCGTCCCGGGCGCGGCGGCGACGCCCGCCTGCGAGCCGGACTGCGATACCCACCTCAGCGCGTGCCCCAGGTCCCGGGCGGTCTGCCACCGTTTCTCGGGATCCTTGGCCAGGCAGGTCCGGATCGTGTGGTCGAGCGCGGGCGGCGTCATCGGCTTCACGATGCTCAGGGGCTCGGGCTCCTTCTCGAGGATCGCCGACGCCACGCTCAGCTGGCTCTTCCCCTCGAAGGCCCGCCGGCCGGTGACCATCTCGTACAGCACCGCCCCCAGCGAGAAGATGTCGCTCTGGCCGTCGACGTCCTTTCCTTCGATCTGCTCCGGCGACATGTACTGGAACGTCCCCACGATGGAGCCTTCGGCCGTCAGAGGCTTCGATCGCGTCTCGAGGATGGAGACTCCGGCTGCCGGGGCGCCCTCCGCCGCCTTGGCCAGGCCGAAGTCCATCAGCTTGGCCCCCGATTTCGTCAGCATGATGTTGCCGGGCTTCAGGTCGCGATGCACGACGCCTCTGCGGTGCGCCCTGTCCAGGCCTTCGCAGATGTCGGTCCCGTACCTCAGGACCTGATCCACAGGCAGAGGGCCCCTGCCGAGGCGATCGGCGAGCGTCTCCCCCTCGAGGTACTCCATCACGAGGTAGCTCGTCCCGTCCTGCGTGCCGACGTCGTAGAGATGGCAGATGTTGGGGTGGCTCAGCGAGGAGATCGCCTTCGCCTCGCGCTCGAAGCGCTCCTTCGCCGCGGGCCTGTCCGAAAGGTGCGCCGGGAGGATTTTGATCGCGACGGTCCGTTCGAGCCGCGTGTCGCGCGCGCGGTAGACCTCTCCCATGCCGCCGGCGCCGATCGGCGCGACGATCTCATAGGGACCCAGCCGGGTTCCGGACGTCAGGGGCATGGTGTGGTGGACCGTCCACCCTCGACGAAGCGCGGCGATCCTACCTCATGTGCTCCCTGCCAGCCGAGCCAGCGCCGCCTCCGCCTCGTGGAGCAGCGGCCGGACTTCCGGATCGCAGCCCCGCCAGGCCGAGGCGAATCGGCCGTAGTGCCGCACGGCGCGCTCCGAGTCTCCCAGGCGCTCGAGGATCGCCCCCCGCTTGAGATGCGAGTGGGTGTCGTAGACGAGGTCGTAGACCGAGCCGCGCAGGAACGAGGCGTACCAGGGAAGCGCCTCCTCGGGGCGCCCGGTCTCCTCGAGACATCCCGCCAGGGTGAAGCGCTCGTCCGCCTGCGCGTGGAGCAGCGAGGGAAAGGCGAGATCGAACCGCACGGGCCTCCTGGCCCGCAGGAGCGTTTCCAGCGCCTCGTCGCGGCGTCCCTGCGACCAGGCGCAGCGTGCCCGCAGACCGGCGGCCATCTCGTGCACGAGGGGGGCCACGTCGGACGGCGACTCCGCCGCCTCGAGCGCGGCGGCCTGCTGCAGGACCGAGTCGTGGTCACCCAGTCGATCGCCCAGGAGCCCGAGAAGGTAGTGACGCTGGTGGCCGTACAGCGCCGCGCGCGGCAGGAGGCGGGACACCGTCTCGCCTGCGGCCTTCGGGGGGGCCGGCGTCCAGCGCCCCAGCTCGGCGCGCAGCGCTTCGAGGGAGGAGGCCGGGGCGCGCAGGACGGGGGAGGCCGCCATGAATCCCAGGTAGACCGTCGCCTGATCGCGGTCGAGCGCCGCCGCCCTGGCCAGCTCGGCCTGCGCCGATTTCCAGAGACCCCGGGACAGATCCAGGTGCGCGCGCACGACGTGGCCCAGGGCGCGCATGTCCGGAGCCCGCAGCGGATCGATCGCGGCCGAGGTCAGCCTGCGCGCCCCCTCGAGATCCCCGAGATACGAGGCGACCGCGCGGATGGCCCAGTGGACCGTCCGATCGCTGGCGTGACACAGCTCGGCCTCGACGACGTCCTGCCCGGAGGCGTCACCGAGCGCGAAGGCCCGCGCGGCGCGCATCCAGGTGGCGGCGTCGCCGGTGGGGCTCAGGGCGAGGACCCGCTCGACCAGGGTCTCGAGCCCGGCCCGGTCGCCGCGGCTCGCGGCGATGGCCCCGAGGTGGACGAGCGAGTTGACGTGCTCGGGGTCCAGGGCGATCACGCGCTCCCAGGCCTCGCGCGAGTCGGCCATCGGGCGGCCGCGCAGCGGGCCGGCGTGGAACTGGACCTCCCCCAGCTGGTACCAGGCCTCGACGTCGTCGGGATGGGAGCCGAGCACCGACCTGTAGAGACGCTCGGCCTCGTCGTTGTCGGCCCGCAGCACGGCGTGAAAGGCTTCGAGCAGGCGGCCGTCCCGCTCCGACAGGCGCTCCCGGTGCTGGAGCGCCTGTCGGACGGCCTCCTGCGCCAGGTCCGCCTCTCCCGCCCACAGCGCCGCCACGCTCATCCGGTACCAGCCCAGGGCGAAACCCGGATCGGCGGCGACCGAGCGGCGGTAGGCCGCCAAGGCGGGCTCCCGGCGCATGGCGCGCATTTCCGCCTCCCCCTCGAGATAAGCCTTCAGCGCGGGGAACGACGCGGTGGCCAGGGCGGCGATCCGGGTGAACCGCGTCTCCGGTCCGCCGCAACGGCCCGTCAGGAGCTGCGTCGTCAGGTCGTCCACCATCCCGAAGATGCCGTCGGCGTCCCCCTGCACCGTGCCGCGCGCGACCGCCTGCGCATCGCCGGTCGACTCGTACAGCGTCGCGTTGATCTGCACGGTGCGCCCCGCCTCCAGGACGTTTCCCAGGACGAACAACCCCGCGCCGAGGCGCTCCGCGATCTCCCGCGCGCGGTCCGGGCTCACCATGCCGGCGGCATCCCGCGCCAGGGTGCCGAGCACGACGTGCGCGTCCACGCTCCGCAGCTCTCCCGCGCCGTCGAGCTTGGTGCTCAGGAGGTCGACCATCCCCTCTTTCAGGTAGCCGAGGCGATCGCCCCCGCGCACGGCGAACGGGAACACGGCGATGGTGGCGGGGGACGGCGGGATCGTCCCGCTCTCCTGCATCTCCCGGCCGGGACCGTCCTCTCCGGCGGCGAGGCCGCGCAGATCGAGAAGGGCGCGCACGAGGTCCCGCGCGTCGTCGTACCGCTCCGCCGCCGCCTTTCGCAGGCAGCGCAGGAGGACCCGCTCGAAGGCCGCCGGCAGCCCGGGCCGCAGCCGGGACGGCGGGTCGGGCTCCGCTTCGAGGATCCGGGCCAGGATCGCCATCGACTCCTCGGCCTCGAAGGGGCGCCGGCCGGTCGCCAGCTCGTAGAAGACCGTTCCGAACGAAAAGATGTCGGAGCGGGCGTCCACCTCCTTGCCGAGCGCCTGCTCCGGCGACATGTAGGGAAGAGTCCCCTGGAGCCCGCCGGCCCGGGCGCCGCCGGCGATCGCATCTCCCCCGGAGGATCGCGTGCGGCTCGTGCTCCCGGCCGCGCCTCCGCCCGGGGAGCCTGGCGCGGGAATCGCCAGCCCGAAGTCGAGAATCTTCACCCGCCCCTGCGACGTCACCATGATGTTCTGCGGCTTCAGGTCCCGGTGGACGATCCGGCGGGTGTGGGCTTCGGCGAGCCCGTCCGCCGCGTCCACGGCGATGTCGAGAAGGCGGCCGAACGGCGGCGGGCCCGAGCGCTCCAGGAGGCCGTTCAGCGTCTCCCCTTCGATCAGCTCCATCGCGATGAAGGAGGCGTCGTCCGCCTCATGGACCTCGTAGATCGTGCAGATGCCCGGATGGTTGAGCGCGGCCGCCGCGCGGGCCTCGCGCAGGAGCCGCGCCCGGCACCCTTCCCCGGCGGCGCTGGTCCCGGTGAGCACCTTCAACGCCACGGACCGGCGCAGGGTGATGTCCTCGGCCCGGAAGACCATGCCCATCCCCCCCTCGCCGATCGTCTCGACGATCCGGTAGTGGGTCACCACGTCTCCAGGCTTGAGCGGCATCGCGGATCTCCCGACGAGGGTCCCCCCATGATAAGGCCTTCCCGCTTGGGTCGCGGGGGCCATCCGCCGCACCATGGTCCCATCGAGCACGCATCGTGGACATGCTTGGGCTTCCTTCTCGCGGGCTGGTCAGGGCTCGAAGATCTCCTCGATCGGCCGGTCGAACAACCTGGCAATCCTGAACGCCAGCGGCAGGCTGGGGTCGTATTTCTCGGTCTCGAGCGCGTTGACCGTCTGGCGCGAGACCGAGAGCTTCCCGGCCAGGTCCGCCTGCGACCAGTTGCGCTCGGCGCGCAGCACGCGCAGCCGGTTCTTCATCGATACCGCCGGCTCGCCACCACGTAGCCGATCGCCCACAGGCCGACCATCGCGGGCCAGATGAATCCCCCCCAGTCGCTTGGCGCCACTCCGGCGTTCTGCAGGAAGCCGTAGCCGGCCCCCAGGATCCCGGTGCCGATGAAGGCGAGCGCGAGGGCCTCGAGCTGGATCTTCCGCTGCAGCTCGTCGAGATGGCCCACGCTCCAGGCCGGGACGATGAGGCAGACCGCCGTGGCGAGCGTCTCGACGATCGCCAGCGCGAGCCGCATGCCCGAGCCCTTCGGATACCCCCGCCCGACGAGCGCCGCCGCGAGGATGACGGCCGCGGCGGCGAGCGCGATCAGGATCTGGTTCTTCGTCGCCCTGCAGGCGGAACCTCCCTCCCCGCTCATGCCTGGCGCTCCAGCTTCCTTCGGCATCGCAGGCCCCGTGCCTCCATCCAGCTCAGGTGGGTGATGAATCCCACGTACAGGGCCCCCTCGATCCAGTCGCCGAGCCGGTGCCCTTTGAAGATCAGGGCGGCGGCGATGAAGGCGATGGCCCACAGGACTGTCACCAGCAGAACCGACTTGCCTGTGCTCATGATCCCTCCTCCTTGTCAGGTTCGAGGGGGAATGTACAGTCACCTTGTCACAATGTCAAGTAAACTTTACTTACGGTGGGGACGGTGGGGCGGTCGAGCCGAGCGGGGGGACGGGCAGGTTGTTCCTGGCCCGGCCGATCCCGGATGACGGGACTCCCGGAAGCTGCGACTCCGGGAGTCCCGCCCAGGTGGGGTCGGCCGGCTATGGCGGCGTCGGGCAGGCGGACGCGTTCGGAATGATCGCGCCCGACGAGGCGTGGCCCAGGGCGCTCTCGCCGCACGGGGCTTCGCCGCTGGTCAGGTAGAAGAAGGCGGTCCCGCGCGCCGGGTTCGCGGCATCGGTGGCCACGGTCGCCCCGTCGCCGTGCGCATCGGCGCTCTCGAAGCAGGCCTGGTCGTACACGGATGCCGGGATGCGGCTGCCCAGCATGCCGGTCGGAATGGTCCCGCGGTAGGTGTTCCAGTGCGTGGCGTTCGGGCTCGCGGGCCAGGTCAGGGTCACCTGCGAATCGAACCGGGCCGGGATCGGCTCGCCGGCCGGCGGGACCGGCTGGTGCGCGCAGCCGCTCAGCGGATTGCACGTGTCGATGCTGCAGGCGTTCTGGTCGTCACAGCTGATCGATCCGTGCGTGCACTGGCCGCTGGCCGGATCGCAGAAATCGTTGGTGCACGCATTGGCGTCGTCGCAGCTCTGCGCCACGTTCCGGCACTGTCCCGTGAGCGGGTCGCAGGAATCGCTGGTGCAGGCGTTGTGATCGTCGCAGCTCCTGGCCACGTGCGCGCAGGCGCCGCTCGGATCGCAGGAATCGGTGGTGCACGGATCGCCGTCGTCGCACGCGACCGGCGCCCCCTGGCAGGCGACGCCGCCGGTCGGGCTCTGGACGCAGCGATCGTCCTGGGTGCAGAGATCGCCGTCGTTGCAGGGCGCGCCGGGGGTCGGGACGAACCGGCAGGCGCCGGTCGCCGGATCGCACGAGTCGACCGTGCACGGGTTGCCGTCGTCGCACGCGA